>JAYWAX010000493.1:0-3842 GCA_043782125.1 Acetobacteraceae bacterium
GCTTCGGCCTGAACCCCGCGGCACGCGCCGTGCTGAACTCGGTCTTTCTGGACCACGCCGCGCGCGCGGGGATGACTGCCGCGATCATCCACGTGTCGAAAATCCGCCCCTTGCATCTGCTGGCGCCAGAGGAAGTGAAAGTCGCCGAAGACCTGATCTTCGATCGCCGCGCCGAGGATTACGATCCCTTGCAGGCGCTGCTGGCGATGTTCGCGGGCAAGAAACTCGCGGATACCGCCAAGAAAGTGCGTGCCGACACCGTCGAAGGCCGCCTGAAGGATCGCATCGTCGATGGCGACCGCAAAGGCCTGAGCGACGAACTGGACGAGGCGCTGAAAACCCTCGCGCCATTGACCATCATCAACGACGTGCTGCTGGACGGCATGAAGGTCGTGGGGGAATTGTTCGGCGCCGGAAAGCTGCAATTGCCGTTCGTTCTGCAAAGCGCGGAAACCATGAAGGCCGCAGTCGCGCACCTTGAACAATTCATGGAACGGGCCGAGGGCCAGGAAAAAGGCACGATCGTGCTCGCCACCGTGAAAGGCGACGTGCACGACATCGGCAAAAACCTTGTCGATATCATTCTCACGAATAATGGCTACCGGGTCGTCAATCTCGGCATCAAGGTGCCGCTGGCCGACATGATCGCGGCCGTCGCCGAACATCGCGCGCATGCGATCGGCATGAGCGGACTGCTGGTGAAATCCACCGTCGTCATGCGCGAAAACCTCGAGGAGATGTCCCGTCAGGGCCTGGAAATTCCGGTGCTGTTGGGCGGCGCCGCGCTGACCCGGAACTATGTGGAAGACGACTGCGTCCGCGCCTATGCCAGCGGCCGGGTCGCCTATGCGCGCGACGCCTTCGACGGGCTGCATCTGATGGACCGCGTCACCGGCAACGGCTTCGACGATTACCTTGCGGCAACGCAGGCCAAACGGGCCGGAAAGGCGCGCAACACGACCCGCACGCTTGGCCAGGCCGATGCCCGCGCCTTCCAGCCGGTCGACGTCAACCTCGTCCGCCAGCGCCGCCAGCGCCTGACCCGCGATGTGCCGCGGCTGGAACCGCCGTTCTGGGGCGCGCGGGTGTTGGAGGCCGATCCGAAGGCGATCGTTCCCCTGATCAACGAACGCAGCCTGTACCAGTTTCAGTGGGGCTACCGGAAGCAGGGCCGCTCGTTCGAGGACTTCCTCGGGTGGGCCAAACAGGAGCTGCGTCCGGTCATGCGCCGGATGCTGACATTGTGCGCCGAGCAGGACATTCTCAAGCCGCGGGCGGCCTATGGGTATTGGAAAGCCGCCGGTCAGGGCAACGACCTGATCGTGTTCGATCGCGACGGCACCACCGAACTGACGCGCTTCGCCTTGCCGCGCCAGCCGCGCGAGGACGGGGAGTGCATCGCCGATTTTTTCCGCGACGTGGACGACGAACAGCGCGATGTCATTGGCTTCCAGGTCGTCACCGTCGGCCAAAAAGCCTCCGACGTCGCCCGCGAGTGGTTCGAGGACAACCGCTATCAGGACTATCTCTACCTCCATGGTCTGTCGGTAGAGATGGCCGAAGGGATGGCTGAATATGTCCATAAGCGGATCCGCGCCGAACTCGGCTTCGCCGCCGAGGACGATCGCGACACCGAAAAAATGTTGTCCCAGGGCTATCGCGGCAGCCGCTACTCCTTCGGTTACCCCGCCTGCCCCAACGTCGAGGATCAAACCATCATCCTGAGCTTGCTCGGCGCGGAGCGGATCGGTGTGTCGCTGTCCGACGAATTCCAGCTTCATCCGGAGCAATCGACCAGCGCGATCGTGACGTTGAACCCGCACGCCCGGTATTTCTCGGTCTGAAACGCCGGCCGGGAAAGCGGTGAGCCGGGAAGAGGATGGTTCCCCGCGACCCGGACCTCGGCTATGCCAGACTCGCATTGGCTGTCCCGGCCCAGCGATTCGCGCCGGACGGGATGAGTATGGACGCCGCTTGGAGGCACCTTCGACATGAAACCAGTTCGATCCGTCATTTCAGCCAAGGCGCTCGCATGCCTCGCGGCCGCCGGCCTCCTGGCACAGGGCTGCGCGCCGCAGGGCACCTGGAACGGGACCTTCGCGATTGATACGGCTGGCGGCGCCAGAACCTGCTCCGCCCCCGCCGCGTCGCCCGCCGATGGAACGGCGGTCGTGGCGCAGGTGCAGGTCAGCAATGAGGGCGGCTGGTGCGGGATCGTGGCCTCGCGCGGCGGTGGCGCTTACGATTCCTACCTGCTGACCGGCCGGCCCGCGCATGGGCGGGTGTTCGCGCACCGGGTCGCCGGTAAAACGCGGATCGACTATACGCCGGATCGCGGCTTCGCCGGCACCGACAGCTTCGCTGTGCGCCTGATCCCGGGCAACGCCACGATCCAGGGCGCAGTGACCGTCACGAAATAAACCGGACGGATCGCGAGCCCAGACGCGCGTTCAGCGGTCGTAGGCGACCAACACCTCGCACGGCACGTCCAGGCGAGCCCGTCCGTTCAGGAAGGTCAGTTCGATCAATGCTGCGACGGCGGGCACCACGGCGCCCTGCTGGCGCAGCAAGGCCACGCTGGCGGCGAAGGTTCCACCCGTGGCCAGCAGATCGTCCACCACGACGACGCGCTGCCCGGCATGGACGGCATCGGCCTGAATTTCCAGCCGGTCCTCGCCATATTCCAGGCTGTAATTCAACCCAACCGTCGGACCCGGCAGCTTGCGCGGCTTGCGGATCATCATGAAGCCGCAGCCAAGTTTCAGCGCGAGCGGGGCGGCGACCAGAAATCCGCGGCTTTCGATTCCCGCCAGAATATCCGGCTGATGCGGCCGCACCGCGCGCGCCATCCGCCCCATGGCCACCTGCCAGGCATCCGCGTCCCGCAGCAAAGTGGAGATGTCGTAAAACAGAATCCCGGGCTTCGGAAAATCCGGGATGCCTCTGATGTAATCTTTCAGGTCCATGCGCGCCGCGCCCTTTATTTCCGGGGGTCTACCGCCGCTGTACCGCGCCCAGACGGTTCGGGCAACCGCGAGCAGGTGGGAATCAAGACGGCGTCACGACCTCGTCCGGCAACAACCCCCAGACCTGATCGCGCCGCAGATAGCCCTTGAACGTGCCGACCTGCACCTGGCACCATTTCGAGCCCAAATCGCACGCGCGCAGCCGCCCGATCACCCCGGGCTTCAACAGCGCCACCGCGGCCGAGGTATCGCTGGCGCCCGACCGGATCGTGGCGTCGGCACCGGCCACGACGAAGGTCCGGCGCTCGCTGAGGGTCACCTGATGCACCCAGCCCTGGACGCCCTCTGGGTCGCGCACCAGCCGCCAGACGTCGTATTCGCGCTCCACTTCCACCGGCAGGTCGCGGCGCTTGTAAACCCAGTCGATCGGGTACCGCTGGCCCGGTCCGCGGCGCATGTTGGTCTCGTCGGTTTTCAACGCGGCGAAGCGAGGCAGCTTCGGCGGCGGTTCGCCCGATACTGCGGGAGGCTTCGGCACCGGCGGCACAACGGGGACCGGGACGGGCGCGGCATCGGCCTTCGCCGGGGGCGGCTTGCCCTTGTCGCCGGGCTTGTGCGCCTCCGGCTTCGCGGGCCGTTTACCCTGTGTCCGCTCATCCCCGGTGCGGTGCGGCCGCGCCTTCTCCCTTGGCGCCACCTCCCCCGTATCCGCTCCCTGGGCCGGCGCCCCCTGGGCCGGCGGCGCCGCGCCAGCCGTGCCCGCCGTCAGCGCAAGACCGCAGGCAAGCAACCATCGAGTCGCGATCGGAGACAGACACCTCATGCGCGAGCCCTGGCAGGCATGAATCGCCCGGTCAAGCACGATATCGTTCATTT
>JAYWAX010000494.1:0-3841 GCA_043782125.1 Acetobacteraceae bacterium
CGCTCCATCACCATGCAGCGCCGGAAATAATGGCCGACCGCGTATTCCTCGGTCATGCCGATACCGCCATGCATTTGCACCGCGCTTTGCGACACGTACCGCCCAGATTGGCCGATGCCGGCTTTCGCGAGCGCGAAGTCGTGGCGGCGTTGGATCGGATCGGCGTTGTCCATCGACATCGTCGCCAGCATCGCCATGGAGCGGCCGGTTTCCTGTGTCATGAACATGTCGGACATGCGGTGCTGCACGACCTGGTAGGTGCCAATCGGCTGACCGAACTGCACCCGGGTCTTGCTGTATTCCAGGGTCATTTCGTTCATCGCTTCCATCGCGCCCACCGTTTCGGCTGCGGTGGCCGCGATCCCGGCCTCGACGATTCTTTCAATGACGGCGAGGCCAGAGCCAACCTCGCCCAGTACTGTGCCAGCCGCGTTCGACAGCGAAATATCCGCCGCCCGCGTTTCATCGCGCGTCGCATACCCGCGCCGCGCCACACCTTGCGCATTTGTATCGACCAGGAACAGCGTGATGCCGTCCTCGTCGTAACGATCCCCGGATGTGCGAGCACTGACAATCAGCTTATCGGCCGCCTCGCCATGCTGCACGACGACTTTGGACCCATCGAGCACCCAGCTGCCGCCGCTTTGCTTGGCGGATGTCACGACATCCGTCAGGTCGTAGCGCGCCTGGCGTTCGCCGTGCGCGAAGGCCAGTTTCAGCCGGCCTTCCGCGATCGCGGGCAGCAGCGCCTGTTTTTGCGCCGCGCTGCCGGCCACCTGGATCGCCGTGCCGCCCAGAATGACGGTGGCCAGGAACGGTTCCAGCACCAGCGCGCGGCCGAATGCCTGCATCGTCAGCATGACTTCCTGCGCGCCGCCGCCGTAACCGCCGTATTCCTCGGCGAAGGGCAGTCCAAGCAACCCCATTTCGGCGAATTTCGCCCACATGGCGGACGAAAAGCCCAAAGGCTCCGCCAAATAGGTTTTGCGTTGCGCGAAACTGTAGTTATCCGCAAGCATGCGGGTAACACTTTCGATCAGCAGCCGTTGATCGTCCGATGGTTGAAAATCCATTACAGCCCCAGTACCGCTTTGGTGAGAATATTCTTCTGGATTTCGTTCGTGCCGCCATAGATCGACGCCGCGCGCAGGAACAAATAACTGCCTGTGGAGGCGCTGCCCGCTTCCATCAGCTCGTCCGGCGCGTTCATCGCCGCCAGCTCCTGTGCCCAGATCGGCGTGGCCATCGGACCCGCGACGTCGATGGCGAGCTCTGTGGTCGCCTGCAACAATTCTGTGCCCTTGACCTTCAGCACCGACGACAGCGGATCGGGCCGCCCGCCGCCCGCCTTATCATGCGCAGACACGACGCGGTACTGGGTAATTTCCAGTGCCTTCATATCGACCTGCATTTGCGCGATGCGCTGGCGGAAGACCCCGTCCTCGATCAGCGGACGGCCATTCATGTTGACCTTGCGGGCGAGGTCGATCGACGCGTTGACCCGCTCGCGCGACTTGCCCAGACGGGCAATGCCGGTGCGTTCGTTGCCAAGCAGGAATTTGGCGACGTCCCAGCCCTTGTTTTCCGTGTGGACGCGCAGGTTGACCGGGACTTTCACGTCGTCGAAGAAAACCTCGTTCAGGTGATGGGCGCCGTCGATGGAAATAATCGGCCGCACCGTGATGCCCGGCGTCTTCATGTCGATCAGCAGGAACGAAATACCTTCCTGGCGCTTGCGCGCGTTCGGGTCGGTGCGCACCAGCGCGAAACACCAATCGGCCCTGTGCGCGGTGGAGGTCCAGATTTTCTGGCCGTTCACGATATAATGATCGCCCTCCAGCTTCGCCGCCGTTTTCAACGAGGCGAGATCGGAGCCCGCGCCGGGCTCGGAGAAGCCCTGACACCACCAATCGTCGATGTTCGCGGCGCGCGGCAAAAAGCGCTGCTTCTGCTCCTCCGTGCCGAATTGCAGCAGCACGGGGCCGATCATCGTGATGTTGAACGACGACAGCTCCGGCGCCGGCGCCATCTGGTTTTCTTCCAGGAAGATCATCTTCTGGATGGCGGTCCAGCCGGGTCCGCCCCATTCTTTGCCCCAGGACAGCGCCGCCCACCCTTTGGCATTGAGAATGCGCTGCCAGCGGACGGTGTCTTCCTTGTTGGGGGCGTGGCCAAGTTTCATCTTGGCGAAAATGTCGGCCGGCAGATTTTCGCGGATGAAATCGCGAACCTCCTGGCGGAACGCGACCTCTTCCGGCGTGAAGCGCAGATCCATGAATGTGTCCTCCTACTCCGGCGCAGAATAGGTCCACTGGGCTTTTCACGCAATCTGGCGAGTCTAAGTAAAAATTCCTTTGACGCGCTTTTTCATCCCAATTATTGGCACAAGACCTTAGGGAATTATGCCATGAGATTCATTTTGTCCGACGACATCGAACATGACACCGCGGCCCGTGCCGAACCCATCCGCGCCTTGGCGGACATACGCGCGGGTTACCGCCCGCGGCTGGCGACGATCGAACGATCCCGGGAAATCCGCGAGATTGCCGCGCGCTACATTGCCGAACACGGGGTGTGGCGGTTCAGCATGCTGTCGCTGGCGCGCCACCTGAACTGCCTGCTGCCGACATTGTGCTATTATTACAAAAAGCGCGAGGAGCTGATCGCAGATATCGTCCTGCGCCACATCGAATCCCTGCGTGCGCGCGCCGGGCTGGCGATGGATGAATCGCAGGACGAAAGTCCGGCCGGCGAAATCCACGCCTTCGCCCGGGAATATCTGCTGGCGGCGCTCGCCGAGCAGGATTTTCACCGCCTGATGGCGGGCTATGCCGGACTGGCGGGCCCGTTGGATGGGCACGCCTTCCTGCTGCGCCGCGAAGCATTGCGCGAGATGGTTGAGACACGTCTTACCGCGCATGCCCCGATGCTCGCGGGCAAGCCCGCGACCGCGCAGGCGCTCAGCCGTGGCCTGCTCGACACGCTCAGCGGCGCGGCGATCTGGATGGAGCCCTATGGCGCCGTAAAACCGGTCGCCTATGCCGCAATGGCCGCCGATTGGGTACTGGGTGAAGCGGCGCGCAGCTGATCGCGGAAGCTTCGGTCCATCAGCGCGGCGAATTCTTCCTCGTGCTGGTAGTCCGGCATCAGGCGGCACAGCAGCGGATCGCGCGTCACCGCCGGATGAAAATAGATTTCCGAGTGTCCGTCAGGCAGAACCGGCAGCAGCGCCTGGACGCGATCGCGCGTCATATGGCCGCTCCAGGCGATGCCGAAGCAATGGTCGTTGACCTCCAGACCCGCGGCGCGCGACTGGGCGCGCAACAGCCGGGTCCAGGCATACAGCGCCCGATCGCCGGCCCCGGCGCGCACGCCAAGACGGGCGAGAACGGCGGGCGGCTCGGACGGAACGCGGAGCCGCCGCAGGCCGAATTCGCGGCCAATGCGGATCGTCAGCGCGCCCACGGTGGGGTGCAAATGCATATGTTTATGGGCATTGGCGTGATCCAGCGTCAGCCCCGTCGCGGCGAATTTCGAAAACTGCGCGCGGATTTCCTGCGCCAATTGCCGCCTGATCGCGGGCCGGAAGAAATAATCGATGCCAAGGCGCACCTGATCCGGCGGAAATTGTCCGGCTTTATCGACCAGGCCCGGGATCGCTTCGGGCGGCGAAACCGCTGGCCCCTCGATCACCACCAGATGCAGGCCGACACGTAACGAGGGCAACGCGCGGGCGCGCCGCACCGCGTCTGCGGCGGCGGGACCGGCGACCATCAGACTCGCCTGGTCCAGGATGCCCTCGCGATGCGCGCGTTCCACCGCTTCGTTCACCGCGATGGAC
>JAYWAX010000495.1:0-3838 GCA_043782125.1 Acetobacteraceae bacterium
GGTTGGAATCGGCTGGTGGTCCGTCCGTCCGCCAGGCTCTGGGCCAGGTCCTTGATCGCGCGCATGATGCCTCCCGTTCCGCAGGGAGGGACCATGCCATGACCGACGTACCAGCCAAACCCGTGCTTCTCACCGGCGCCTCCGGCAATCTCGGCCGGATGCTGGCCAAGGTTCTCGCCGCCAAGGGTTGGACGCTGCGTTTGACGGATATTTCGCCGTTTCCCGATCCGGTGCCGGCAGGCGCCAGCTTCACCCGCGCCGATTTGAACGATGGCGTGACGATTTCGCGTCTGGCGGAAGGGTGCGGCGCGATTGTCCATATGGGCGGCATTTCGAACGAACAGCCGTTCGAAACAATTATCGGCCCGAACATCCGCGGCCTGTATCACATATACGAAGCCGCGCGCCGCGAAGGCGCCCGCGTCGTTTTCGCCTCGTCCAACCACACCATCGGCTTTCACGAACGCACCGAAACGATCGGCGCCGATGCGCAATTCCAGCCCGACGGGTTTTACGGTCTGTCAAAGGCCTATGGGGAGCTGATGGGCCGGCTGTATTGGTTCAAGCACGGCGTCGAAAGCGTCTTCCTGCGCATCGGCTCCTGCTTTCCGGAACCGGTGAACGCCCGCATGCTCGCGAGTTGGCTGTCCTACCCCGATCTGGCGCGGCTGGTTGTACGCTGCGTCGTCACCGAAAAAGTGGGTTGCCGCGTGGTCTGGGGCGCATCGGACAACGCCCGCATGACGTGGTGGCGCGACGACGGGCGCGCGGAACTGGACTGGACACCCCAGGACAGCGCCGATCCGTATGCGGGCCAACTGAGCGGTAAAGTCAGCGGCGATCCGATTGAAGAACGATACATGGGCGGCAATTTCTGCGCGATGGATTACTCGCGCGCGGAACTGCCGCCCATTGGTCTGTTTGGCGACGAGTCAGAGTAAGACCCCGCCATCGCCGGGAAGAAAGCGCGAAACGGCGCCGCTGGCCGGGACGCGCCCAGCCAGCGGCGCGAAACAATCAGGGGCCGAACCGATTCGGTCCCTGCGTGCCCGCCTGCACGAAGAAATACAGCAGGATCAGCCAGCCAACGATCGGAATGAACGCCAGCAGCAACAACCACCCGCTGCGATCCGTATCGTGCAACCGCCGTGCCCCCACCGCCAGGCTGGGCAGCAATGTTGCGAGGCTGAACAACCCGCTCACCACGGCAACGATGTCGCCGATGACAGCCCCAAGCGCCTGCAACACCACCGAGACGATGACGGTGAACAGAACCCAGAACCAATATTCGGACCGGACCGCCCGGCCCTGAAAGCCCACATACTGCGAAAAGCACGAGGCGATCGCCCCCTGAAAGTTCATCGGTTTTCTCCGTCCCCTGCGTTACCGGCTCGATCCGGGTTCATGGAACACCCCATGAAACAATCGCATCATAAACAAATAATGCTTTTCGTCAACGAATACACCGATGCGTTAACCTCCTTATCCCCGCGAACCCGTCATAATTGAACAACACGATAATCCAAGCGCCGTGGCGCCGGCAGCGACGGGCAACCGCCGCGATCGCCCAAAGGCCCAGACGCAGGACAGACGCGCCTTGCTCCAAACCCGCACCTCCATCAGGATCGCGGCAACCGGAGGTCCGCCCATGCCACTGCACATCGACTATTACGCCTCGCTCAATTCCCCCTGGACGCATCTGGGCGCCGCCCGGATCGAAGGCATGGCTCATGCCGCCGGCGCCACGATCCGTATTTACCCGGTCGATTTCGGCGAAATCTTCGCGAACTCCGGCGGTCTGCCGCTGCCGAAGCGTTCCACCCAACGCCAACACTACCGCCTTCAGGAACTCGCCCGCTGGCGCGATCACCTGGGCATTCCGATCAACATCCAACCCAAACACTTCCCGTCGTCCGAAGCCCTGTCGTCCAGTTGCGTCATCGGCCTGCGCGAAACCATGGGCGACGCACCCGCCATCAAGCTCGCCCATTCCGTCCTGAAAGCGGTCTGGCAACGCGAGCTGAACACCGGCGATCCTGCGACCCTCGCCATGCTGATCGCGGAATGCGGCCTCGACCCGGACGCCGTCCTGAAACTTGGCGCCGATCCGCGCTGGGCGGCCTTGCGTGAAGCCGATACCAAGGCGGCGCTCGCCCGCAACGTGTTCGGGGCGCCCACCTATGTCATCGGCGACGACATCTTCTGGGGCCAGGACCGGCTGGAATTCGTCCAACGCCGCCTCGCCAAGGGCTGACCGATGCGAGTCTTCACCATCCTGCCGCTGCAGCACTGGCGTGAGGCCGGACCCGCGGCGCATGCGGCGGAAGCCGCCGGCTTCGACGCGCTGATGAGCGTCGAGCTGAAGCACGACCCCTTCACCCCGCTGGCAATCGCCGCCCTCGCCACGGACAAGATCGAGCTGACCCCGTCCGTCGCCATCGCCTTCCCACGCTCGCCCACAATCATGGCCCATACCGCCTGGGATTTGCAGGCCAACTCCAATGGCCGTTTCGTACTGGGCCTGGGCTCGCAGGTAAAAGGCCATAACGAACGCCGCTATGGCATCGCCTGGACACCGCCCGCGCCGCGGTTGCGCGATTACGTGCTGGCACTGCGCGCGCTGTGGCGCTGCTGGGAAACCGGCGAGAAACTGGCCTTCGACAGCCCGCATTACAAACTCTCGCTGATGACTCCGGCCTTCGCGCCAGAGCCCACCGGTCTGCCCATGGTCCCCGTCACGATCGCCGCCGTGGGCGATGCCATGCTGCGGGTCGCGGGCCAGGTGGCGGACGGCGTCCGCCTGCACCCGATCTGCTCCCGGAAATACCTGGAAGACGTCTGCATGCCGCAAATGCTGGAAGGCCTGCGCCGGGGCAACCGGAGCCGGGAGCATTTCGACATCCACGGTGGCGGTTTCGTCTGCACCGGTCCCGATGACGCGACCGTGGCGGCGGAAATGGACAACGCCCGCGAACGGATCGGTTTTTACGGTTCCACCCGCACCTATCTGCCGATCCTGGAGCTGCATGGGATCGGCGATCTTGGCTTGAAACTGCACCGCATGTCGGTCTCCGGCCAGTGGGACAAAATGGGCGCCGAAATCTCCGACGACGTCGTCCGGATCTTCGCCGCCTGCGGCACTTACGAGCAGCTACCCAAGGCCATCGACGCGCGTTTCGGGGGCGTCGCCGACTCGGTCGACATCCATTTCCCCGCGGGCACCCCGCCCGGCCTGATGCGCGATCTGGTCAGCGACATCAAAAACATCCCCCACGTCTTCAAAGGGTTCTCGACAACCCGATAAGAGGAAACCGTCATGGTCACGCCCACCTTCCGGTTCGATCCGGTGGAAATGCCACCCGAGGCCCTGGAAATCCGCAAGGAAGTCCGCGCCTTCATCAAAGAACACCAGGATGTCATGGGGTTCTCGAAAGGGGACCACAACCGCGAATTCAGCCGCGCCATGGGCAAAAAAGGCTGGATCGGCATGACCTGGCCCAAACAATACGGCGGCCATGAACGCACCTCCTTCGAACGTTATGTCGTCAT
This sequence comes from Acetobacteraceae bacterium, assembly GCA_043782125.1. Lineage (GTDB taxonomy): Bacteria > Pseudomonadota > Alphaproteobacteria > Acetobacterales > Acetobacteraceae > Rhodopila. Next base: position 3,550 of record JAYWAX010000495.1, read on the forward strand.
CGAGGAAATGCTCGTCGCCGGCGCGCCACTATCGGCCCATTACACCGGCGACCGCCAAAGCGGCCCGAACCTGCTGCGCTTCGGCACCGAAGAGCAGAAAGACTACTTCCTGCCCCGAATCGCGGCAGGCGAGATGACCTTCTGCATCGGCATGAGCGAGCCGAACTCCGGCTCGGACCTTGCGAGCACCCGCACCCGGGCCGTCAAAGTCGATGGCGGCTATCGCATCAACGGCACGAAGCTTTGGACGTCCAACGCGCATCGTGCCGATTACGCGATCCTGTTCTGC
>JAYWAX010000496.1:0-3821 GCA_043782125.1 Acetobacteraceae bacterium
GGAACACCAGGCGGCCCTGAAACTGGCCGCCGACGCATTTCAGCGCGGCGCAGGCCAGCACCCCTTCCGGCGCGCCTCCCTGTCCCACATACATGTCAACGCCGGTGTCGGGATCGGCGGTGTTCATTACACCGGCGACATCGCCGTCGGTTATCAGATGAACCCGTGCACCAGCGGCTCGCAAGGAGGCGATAATGTCGGCGTGTCGGGGCCGATCAAGGACACAGACGGTGATCTCGGAGGTATCGACGCCCTTGGCCGCAGCCAGGGCCCGGGCATTGTCAGCGGCGCTGACGTCGAGATCCAGAAGGCCCGCCGGATAGCCGGGTCCACAGGCGATCTTGTCCATATAGGTGTCGGGCGCGTTCAGCATCGTGCCTGCGGGGGCCCAGGCCATCACGGCAAGAGCATTAGCCATGGCCTTGGCCGTCAGGGTGGTGCCTTCCAGCGGATCGACGGCGATGTCCATCTTTGGCCCGCCGGCGCCGACTTTCTCACCGATGAACAGCATCGGCGCTTCGTCCATCTCACCTTCGCCGATCACGACAGTGCCGGATATTTGGACGGTGTCGAAGGCTTTCCGCATCGCCTCCACCGCCGCGCCGTCGGCATCGTTCTTCTTGCCGACGCCAATCCATTTGGAAGCCGCGAGCGCCGCGGCTTCGGTCACGCGGACCAGTTCCAGCGCCAGATTGCGATCGGTGACGTCCCCTGGGCCGGTTTTCGGTGCGTCCAGGATGTTTCCCCCTGACAATCGAGTCTCTGCCAAGCCTGCCACGGCCTGACGCGATTTGGCAGGGGGTTCCTGCCGTCAGGACGGCGAAAGCTGAACCGTGGCGAGTCCCTGACCCGTGATCCCCAACACCTGCGCCGCGCCCATGGACAGGTCGAGCACCCGGCGGCGGCCCGGCAGGCGATCGTTCACGGTGACGATCAGCGAGCGTCCGGTGCCAAGGACCGTGACGCGGATTTTGGTTCCCATGGGCAGGCACGCATGTGCGGCGGTCATGGCCCACATATCGAAGACCTCGCCATTCGCGGTGCGGCGTCCTTGCAGTCCGGGACCGTAATAGGAGGCAATGCCGGTTTGGCCGTTCATCGCGGAGCAGGCTTCGGCGCTGCTAACGAAAGCGGAACAAACCATGACGACGACGGCAAAAGACGAGACCAAATATTGGAGAATCTCGCGGCATGGGCGTGCCGCGGCGGGAGAAGTTGTCAACAGTCGAGCCGAATGGGTTGAAAACAAAGCAAAATACCTCCTGATCGGTTGCAGCCGAAACGACGGCTCCTATCCTCTGGTGGTGCCATTGTGGCAAGATTAAGGCCGCGCCGATGCTTACCGCACAGCGCGTCTGACTACCGTTGGACGAGTTCGACTTGCTTGGCAACCCTAAAAGACTCGCGGACGGGTGAGGCAGGGACCGCGAAGTGGAACGGGGGACGATTGTGGCGAGGTGCGAAATTCTCGCTGTTGGCTGGCGCCGGGCGTTCGCGGCGTTCCCGCCGTGACTGGTTCCCACCGGGAACATATTCGGCGTGCGCGGGGCGCGTGCGGGATCGTGCCCGTCGCATCCGTCGCGGCCGGTGTTGCCGGAAACCGGGCGCGATGGAGCCGGCGCCGAGACGCCGGCTCAGTGGAAAACCGCGGGCTATTTCAGATCGGCGGCGACTTTGTCGATCGCGGCTTTGGCGCACACCTCGTCCTTTTCGCCGCCCGGAGCACCGGATACGCCGATCGCGCCGATGACGTCGTCGCCCACCTGGATCGGCAGCGCGCCCTGCGCCGCGACCACGCCGGACAGGAATACGGCGGCGTTTTGGGGATTTTCCTTATAGCGTTTCGCCATCTCCCCCGACGGGATGCGGAACGTGCGCGAGGTATAGGCCTTACGCATGCTGTTCTCCATCGTATGCGGCCCGGTGCCGTCGCCCCGGACCTGCAACAGCACCTCGGCGTTGCGTCCGACGACGGTGACGGAGACGCGATACCCGTTCGCGGTGCAGGTCGCGATCGCGGTCTGCGCCATGGTGAGGACCATGGCGGTGGAGAGGTCCTTGTGCGGGATCAACTGCGCCTGCGCGGGCGCAGCGATGGCGCAGGCGAGGCCGAGGACGGTGAGGCGGTTTATGGCGGACATTTCGTGTGCTCTCCCTGATGGCGGCCGTTTCATTAGACGGCCTGACGGGATATTATCCGGCTCGCCGCACGCGTCACGCGGCCCCCGTCTCGCAGTCGACGCATTACGAAGACCACGCGGTATCTTGCGGGCGACGCGGTATCACGGTATGAGTATTCGATACCGAATTTTAACAGCGGGAGATCGAAATGAACGTAAAATCCGTCATTATCGCGGGCGCGGCCCTGTTCGCCGCCGGCACGACCCATGCGGCCCCCTGCGATCCGGGCCAGCGAATGACCTTTCTGCAGATCATCGGAAACGTCACAAACAACAAGTACACTTGCGTCGGGGTGTCCCCGAACGCCAGTTGGAACGAGAAGCTGAGTGGCGGAAGCGTCACGGACTACAAGCTCGGGCCGAGCGATCCGATCGATCCGTCGGTAAACGTGGGAACGGTCGCAGTGAGCGGGGCGAACAACAATACCGTGGGCGGTGTCATCACGTACAACTATCTTGTTGGTGGGTCATTTGCATACTGGATCGATACCGGAACCGGCTCGGGCACGCTTGGAACGTCGCCGTTCGTGTTTTGCCCAACCGGTGGCGGCGCCAACATCACCGTGAACGTTCAGCCGGGGCCCTGCTGAAGCCAGGCGGGATGGCCCGACAGACGTCCCGCACCCGCCGCACGGTACAGCGATAACGCCGGAGTGAGGGTATGAACGGCGTGCCCCGGACGGCGGCGACAACTTATGGTCCCGTGACGCCAAACCCGCTGCGACATTCGCCAGTTCCCGCCACGCCATGACCTCTGAGCCAGGGCGCGGTTCGAAAAGATCGACATACGCGCTGGCGCTCCCGCCGGTCATGCTCCTGGCGTGGGGCCTTGCGGCCTACCCGCTGCCGGCCTTGCCCCTCGCGCTTGCCGTCGCGGTCTATACCGTCGTGCTCTGGCGTTTCCCCGCGTTGTTTCTGGTCGTGCTTCCCACCGTCCTGCCCGCGCTGGACCTTGGCGCCTGGACCGGCTGGACCGCGATCGGCGAAGCCGACTTTTTCGTCCTCGCCACGCTGGCCATACTGGCCATCCGCCCTTCATTGGCGTTCCTTGCCCTCCGCCTCCCCGTCGCCAACCAAGCCCCCATGGTCAATGCATCCACGTTTCTCCGGACCAGACCCGGCGCCGGACTCGCCGCGTTCGCCGCGGCCCTGACCGTCAGCACCGCGATCGGACTGCTGACCTCCGCCTCGACCATCGGCGGTCTGGCGTCGTCCAACCCCTACCTCCGCCCGGACAACGCGCTTCGCCTGCTCAAACCGATGCTGGAGGTCCTCGCGCTTCTTCCCTTCATTCTCCAGCGCCATCGCACCCACGGCGACGCCGCCACCCTGTTGGGTTGGGGCATGCTGGCCGGCGCCACCGCCGTCGCGGCCGAGGCCACGATTGAGCGATCCGTCTGGTTCGGCGTGCTCGACTTCGCATCTGGCTATCGGGTCGCGGCCGGTTTTTCCAGCATGCATGTCGGCGGCGGTCACATTGGCGCCTATGTCGCCATGACGCTCCCGTTCCTGCTGGGGCTCGGGCTCGCGGCGAAACGTTGGGCGGCGCCAATCTTGCTGGTGGCCACGCTCGCCGCTGGATACGCGCTGATCGTGACCTTCGCGCGCACCGCCTACGCCGCCGGCTGCATCTCCGTCCTG
>JAYWAX010000497.1:0-3803 GCA_043782125.1 Acetobacteraceae bacterium
GTCTGGGCGGTTTGGCCGGGACCGGCACTCTGGGCGCGTCCGGCGCGACCGTGACAGCCCCGGTAACCGCGGGCGGGGCCGGTCAAGGGTTGAACCGGCAGAACGCGGTTCAGACCACAAGCTTCGGCCTGTCGCCGTATGTTCTGAAAAAATTCGGCGATTACGGCACGGCGAAACTCGGGGTGTCGGCCGATATTTCGCGCAGTAGCCAGGCGGCCGGTTTCGTGTCGAGCCCGCTTCCGACCGGTTCGGGCGCCGGCGCGCAAAACCTGGTCACGACCGAACAGATCGCATCGTTCACCACCGGCGAGGCGTTCGGAAAACTGCAAAACACCCTTTCCGCCAACATGTCGCAGTCCAGGTCGCAGGGGACCTTCGCAACCACCGGCACCGCCACCACGGCGGCGGCGGCGGCCGCCGCGGCGCCGGTCACATCGCAGCGTTTCACGCTGAACAATCAGGTCAGTTACGCGCTGAACCGGACCTTCACGCTTCTGGCCTCGGCCGGGCAGCAATCGATCCAGTACAGCCAGGCGAATGCCCCTCGTATCCAAGGCCTGACCTGGTCTGCCGGTGTCACGATAACCCCGGGCCCGGACAGCTCGGTCACCTTGACCTACGGCCGTCAGAACGGGACGAATTCGCTCTCGGCCAACGGCAGGCTGGCGCTGTCGGGACTGACCACTTTGTCATTCGATTATTCGAACACGATCGGCACGCAGCTCGAAAATTTGCAGAACCAGCTTAATAACACCGTGATTGGCGCCAATGGCCAGGCGATCAACGCGGTCACCGGCGGACAACAATTCGGCTCCACGAACGCCCTTGGTGTGCAAAGCGGCGTGTTTCGCTACGACACGTTGAACGTTTCGCTTACCACCGCCGTGCAGCGCGGGACCGTTTCGGCGACCGCGACCTGGTCGGTCCAGACCGGCGCCGGCGGCACGACAACCGGCAACAACAGCGATGTCAAGACCGTCACCTTAAGCTGGAACCGCGAGTTGCGGCCGGACCTGTCGCTGTCCACCAGCGCGTCCTACAGCCTGACCAGGCGCTCTGGCGCGGCCACGGCGGCGACCGGATCGGGCGCCAGCGGCGGCGGCGCAGATAGCTCGCTTTCGGCGGCGGCCGGGCTGCAATACACGGTGTCCGACACCACGTCCCTCAGCGCACGTTATACGTTTTTCGAACGCACCTCGCGGATTCCAGGCTATGGTCTCTACGAGAATATATTGCTCCTGGCCTTCACCAAACAATTCTAAGGGCACCGTGTACGAAAAATTCTATGGCCTCAGCGGCCCTCCCTTCCTGCTTACGCCGGATCCGCGGTTCTTTTTCGGTTCCAGCAACCATCAAAGAGCGATCACCCATCTGGTTTACGGACTAGACCAGCGTGAAGGGTTCATCGTCATCACCGGCGAGGTCGGGGCCGGCAAAACGATGCTGGTTGAGCAGTTGTGGCTTCAGCTCAACCGCAACACCTACGCCGTGTCCAAGGTCGTAACCACGCAGGTCTCGGGCGACGATCTGCTGCGCCTGATCATGGACGGGTTCGGTCTGAAAGTCGTGCCAGGCACCGAGAAATCGGTACTTCTGCGCCGGTTCGAAAACATGGTGCGCGAACAGCGCGCCGCCGGACGCCGCTGCGTGCTGGTGGTGGACGAGGTGCAGAACCTGTCCTTCGCCGCGCTGGAAGAGCTGCGCATGCTCTCCAACATCGCCATCGACGGCAAAGCGTCCGTGCAAACCATTCTTCTGGGCCAGCCTCAGTTTCGCCCGATCCTGGCCAGCCGCGACGCCGAACAGTTGCGCCAACGTGTCCTCGCATCCTTTCACCTGGGACCGCTGTCGGAGGATGAAACCCGGCTCTACATCGAACACCGTCTTAAAACCGTCGGCTGGACCGTTCATCCGGCCTGGGAGGACGCGGCCTTCGCCGCCGTTTACCGCCACACCGGCGGCACGCCGCGCCGAATCAACACGCTGTGTTCCCGCGTTCTGCAATTCGGCGCCCTCGACGAACGGACGACCATCGTCGAAGAGATGATAAACGAAGTCGCCGAGGAGATGGCCGAGGGCCTGAATGGTGGCACCGCGGCCGCACCGGCGGCAGCCGAGACGGACTCCGCGCCGCCGTCCGTGCGCCATCCGCCCCCCACGGGGACCAGTCCCGACGACCTCGTTCGCCGGATCGAAGCGTTGGAGCAAGCATCCGCGCGTCAGGATCGCATCTTCCAACGGATCGTGAAGCTGCTGACCGCCGCTGTGGAGAAGGACGTATGACCATCCGGAACGCGATGACGGTGGACGTGGAGGATTATTTTCAGGTTCAGGCCTTCGCCCATTGTATCTCCCGCGCGGACTGGGATTCGAAGCCCAGACGCGTGGAGGCGAACGTAGATCGCATTCTGGCGCAGTTCGATCGCGCGGGCATCCACGCAACGTTTTTTACCCTGGGATGGGTGGCGGAGCGCCATCCCGCGATGGTCCGGCGCATCGTCGCAGCGGGTCACGAACTGGCCAGTCACGGCTGGGATCACACCCGCGCCGATACCCAGGACCCCGAGACCTTCCGCCAGGACATCGGCCGCGCCAAGGCTTTGCTGGAAGACACCGGCGGCGTCGCGGTGACCGGCTACCGCGCCGCGACCTTTTCGATTGGCGCCCGGAACCTGTGGGCGTTCGGCGTTCTGCGCGAGCAAGGCTACCGTTACAGTTCCAGCATCAACCCGATCGCGCACGATCTGTATGGCATGCCGGATGCGCCGCGCACGCCGTTTCAGCCCGATGGCAACGGGTTCTGGGAAATCCCGATGACCACGGTGCGCGCGTTCGGGCGCAACTGGCCCTGCTCCGGTGGCGGGTATTTCCGTCTGCTGCCCTCGATTCTCTACCGTCTGGGCCTGACGCGCGTGAACGAGACAGAGGGCCGGCCCGGCATCTTCTATTTCCATCCGTGGGAGGTCGATCCCGGCCAGCCGCGGGTCGCGGGCGCCGGTTGGAAATCGCGTCTGCGCCATTATACCAATCTGTCGCGCATGGAGGCCGATCTGGACGACATCCTGCGCCGCTTCGCCTGGGATCGTATGGATCGGGTCTTTGCCGATCTGTTGCCCGCCCAGGCGGAACAACCGATCCCGCACCCCGCCGCCGCCTGATGGCTGTTACAATCCGTTCCCTCGACGCGGCCGCCGCGCCAGCCTGGGACGCCTTCGTCCTGGCCCATCCCCAAGGAACCTTCTTCCACCGCGCCGCCTGGGCCAAAGTCGTCGAAACGGCATTCGGGCACGCCACGCATTATGTTTACGCGGAACGGGACGGCGCGATCGTCGGCGTGCTGCCGCTCGCGCGCGTGAAAACATTGCTGTTCGGCGATACGTTGATCTCGGTGCCGTTTTGCGTTTACGGCGGCCCGCTGGCGGACGAACCCGAAACCGCCGCCGCGCTGTCGGCGCACGCGGCCGCTTTGCTGGAAACGACCGGCGCCAGCGCGGTGGAATTCCGCCATCGCGAAAGCGCGGAGATGTCCGAAAGCGCGGAGATCGCGGGAAGCGATTGGCTCGAACGCCCCGATCTTTATGTGACATTTCGAAAACCGATCGAGGCCGATGGCGACAAGAACATGAAGGCGATCCCGCGCAAGCAGCGCGCGATGGTGCGGAAGGGCATTCAGAACAACCTGTCCTCTGTCGCCAATCGCGACACCGCGGTGCTGCACGGGATTTACGCCGCAAGCGTCCGCAACCTCGGCACGCCAGTGTTTTCGCGCCGGTATTTCGACATTTTGGCGCAGACATTTGGCG
>JAYWAX010000498.1:0-3791 GCA_043782125.1 Acetobacteraceae bacterium
TACAGCGCGACCAAGGGCGCGGTGCGGCTGTTCGCCAAGTCGATGGCGCTGGAATGCGCGCTGGCGCAAGACGGGATCCGGGTGAACTCGGTGCATCCGGGCATCATTGCCACGCCGATCTGGTCCAAAATGCCGCAACGGGCGAATGCGCCGCTCGATCCCGAACAGATCGCGGCGTCCTCGGTGCCGATTGGCACACCGGGTCAGCCAGAGGAGATCGCCAACGGCATCCTGTTCCTCGCCTCCGATCAATCCAGCCACATGACTGGCTCCGAACTGGTGATCGACGGTGGGCTGACCGCGGGGCGCATCACCCGTCTCGGCGGTTAAAACGGCGCACACCGAGACCCTGAGGGCCGATCTGGGGCGCGGGAAAGCCCGGATCGGCGCTTGGCTGGACACGGGCTGCGACCGTGCGACGCACATATCCGGCACGGCATCGCGCCGATGCGGAGCGAGGGCCGGGGGAGGCGAGGGGGGAAGAACCTTGGCGCATGGCGCGGAACATGATGTCCTGCTTGCCCCACACCCGGCGCATGGGCGATAACGCGATGCTCTGAAACAACGCCAAAGCACAGATTTTCCAGGCATCGCCGCCGCGCCGCTCCGGATGCCTGGGCAAGGGCGGTTGCAGGCCTGAGAGATTCAAGGACCACACATGTCAACGACCGACGACCGCCAAATGCTGATGACCCATCACGGAACCATCGTCTTTCTCGATCCCGCTGGCGGATGCCTCCGTCATGGCGGCGCGGCGTTCAGCCCCCGCAACGTCTTCGTCGAGACGGTCGGACCCGGGGCTCGCCTCGTACACATGACCGCCACCGGCGAACGTCTGATAATACAGCTTTCTCCGGGTCACAGTCCCGCGCCCGCCAGCCTCGCCGGATCGTCCAGTGGCCCGGACGATGTCTGGACCCTGAAGTCCTTCGACCACGGATATCGCGGGTTGTTCCGCGGCGATTTATTTCTCAGCGCGGAAATCGATGGAAATGTCACACATTCCCGCCCGGAGGCCGGAACGTGGGAATTATTTACTATCGCATCCGAATCGAGCCTCGCGCCTCTTGTCCAAAAGTCTTCCTGGGCGCCCTCTGACGATTCGCGCGCCATTATCCTTCTGCCCGACGCGGCGCGGGTAAAGTCCTGCATCAGAACCGATGACAATTATGGACAAGGCGTCGCGGTGACCGATCGCCGTATCGGTATCGACTGCGAAGTAGCCTGGGATTTCGTGTCCGGAACCGGCGAGCATCAAATCTGGATCGAATATGCGGCCCTCGTGTCGCGTCCCATGACCGTAAAAATGGACGCTGAACTTTTATCGACCGATATGCTGCACGATGCGACCGGCGGTTGGACGGAAGCCGACCAGATCTGGAGTTATCAGGCATCGGTCTTCCTGACAGCGGGCCTGCATCGCATGTCCCTCAGACGATTTGGCGACATGCCGCATGTGCGCGCCGCCGCCCTGCTGCCGGTGGAACGCTCTACCGCGGATGTCGCTGTCGAGGCCCCCGATTTCCCCGGCGGAATAACGGCGGCGCGCGCGCCCGTCCGGGGCATTTGTCCGCCGAAGCAGGAGCGGGTTCTGGTCTGTGTCCTCGCGCAGACGCGTGCGCACGAACTGACCTGGCCCAGTTTCAAAAAGCACGTGCTCGACGAACTAAACGCGGATTTGGCTTTGTGCATTGGGACCGATGAAAAATACGACTACGCGAATCCCTATTGGCAGCACGCGAAGTATCGCTGGACATCGGTGGAATATCCAGACTTCGCGGATGGCTTCGACCTGGCGCAGCGCCGGCTCGCGGGCGGCAAGCAGCCGATTTCCGCCAATTGGCGCGATGTTTTGTCCATCGGCGGAAATTGGCTTGGCGGATTGAAACATCATGTCCCGCATCCTGGATCTGGGGCGATTCTGATGTATTTTCGCTGGTTACTGACGCATCATGTCGTGGCCGATGGGTTGTTGGAAAAATACGACAGAATCGTCGTGACCCGCTCCGATTTCATTTGGAACATTCCGCACCCGCCAATGTCCGTGCTGTCGCCATCCGCGATCTGGTTCCCGGATGGCGAATATCATGGCGGCCTCAGCGACCGCCATCTGGTCGTTTCCAGCGCGGATTTTCCGAAGGTTCTCAACCTGATCGACGAAATCGTGCTGCGCCCGGAACGTCTTCTTGCCCGGATCGGCTGGCGCGACGAATGGAACCTGGAAGCCTATATCGCCTATCACCTCGATCAGCAGGAGTTGTTGCGCCGTACCATGGTTTTCCCATGGGTCATGTTCTCCGTCCGCGGCGAAAAAGACGTATCGACCTGGGGGTGGGGCAAGATGAACGAAGAGGTCGGCATGATCGTGAAATACGCCTCCGAACTAACGCTTACGCGCGTCTGGGAAGAACGGCTACGGACATGCCAGGATTGGGAGCGCCTTTACGCGGAAGGCGGGCCGGAATTCCGATTATTTGGGTAAAACCGGCGCACGCCGCTATGCCGGCGGCTGGCGCGGCCGGTTCAAATAATAGTCGTAGGCCAGCCGCATGCCTTCCCGCAAAGAGCGCGCGGGCGCGAACCCCCACTCCTTCATGCGTCCGACTGCGAGAAGTTTCTGCTTCGTTCCCGATGGTTTCGTCAGGTCGTGCACGAAACGGCCCGAATACCCCACCACCTCGGCGATCGCGTCGTAATATTCGTCGATGCTATAATCCTCGCCTGGGCCGACATTCATCAGCTCTGGCAGCGTATCGAACCGCGCCACCGCTTCCCAGATCGCAGTCGCTAGATCGCCCGCGTACATGTATTCCCGGCGCGGCGTGCCGTCGCCCCAAATATCCGCCTCGGCGGCGCCTGTCTGTTTCGCCAGATGCAGCTTGGCGATGACCATCGGCACCATGTGCCCGCCCGCATTGTCGAAATGGTCGTGGCGCCCGTAAAGATTGCTGGGAATCAACGTTTTATACGAAAGTTCAGGGTGTTCGCGATTGACATAGCGGCACAACTGCGCGATCGCGATCTTCGCCAGGGCATAGCTTTCATTGGTTGGCTCCGGGGCGCCATCCAGAACGCATTCCTCCCGTAATGGATTTTCCGAGGCGCGCGGATACATGCAAGAACTACCAAGGTTCAGAAATCCGGGCACGCCGGCGCGCACCGCGCCCATCACGAGATTGCGTCCGATATCCAGATTTTCGACCATGAACGCGACCGGATCGCGCATGTTCGCCTGAATGCCGCCCACACGGCCGGCGGCATTGACGATCAGGTCTGGGCGGTGCGCCGCGATGAAGGCCGCGACTGCGCCGGAGTCGAACAGATCCAATTCGCTTCGCGTCGGCACGAGGATGTCATGCGCCGCCGCACCGGGCGCTTCCAGGATATTGCGCCCGACCATGCCGGTACCGCCGGCCAGAAGAATGCGCATTCCAGGCCTCCCCAGGCCCTGCGCGCTCATTGTCCGACCCGGTCCACGATGCGCTTCAGACGCACCAGCTCATCGCCGATATCGTAATGATGATTGCCCACGAACAGACCGTTGTCGTGAATCCAGTTCGCTTCGCGTAGGTCGCCGTAAACGGTATGCGGCATGTACTGAATGACCGGATTTCGTAAAAAATTCCCTGCCACGATCGGGCGGCACTCGATCTCTTCCCGGAGCAGCGCGTCGGCCAGGGCCTTGCGGCCAATACGGGAATCTTCCCGCAGCACCAGCGCGAAACCGAACCAACTGCTGTCTCCGGTTTCCTGTTGAATGCGAACGCGCGGATGATTGCGGAACAAATCGA
>JAYWAX010000499.1:0-10461 GCA_043782125.1 Acetobacteraceae bacterium
GACGACGGCGGAGGTCGCCGCGTTGACCACGGGCCAGGTCGTCGCGTTGACCTCCGGCCAGGTGGCGGCGCTGACAACCGATCAGGTGGCGGCGCTGACCACGACACAGGTCGCGGCGATGACGACCGGTCAGGTCAAGGCGGTGACAACAACGCAGATCGGGGCGCTGACGTCGGCGCAGACCGCCGCGTTGACCACGGGCGATGTGGCGGTGCTGGGGTCCGCGCAGGTGGCGGCCTTGACCACAACCGATGTCGCGGCGCTGACCAGCACGCAATCCCCGGCATTCAGCACGGCGGGTATCGGCGGGCTGACCTCCGCACAACTGGGCGCCATGGGCACCGCGGCGATGGGGGCGCTGACCTCCGCCGAAATCGCGGCGTTGAAACCGGCGGCGCTGGCGGGTCTGACGACGGGGGAGGTGGCCGCGTTGACCACCGGTCAGGTCGTGGCGCTGACCTCGGCGCAGGTGGCGGCCTTGAGCACCGATCAGGTGGCGGCGCTGACCTCGACGCAGATCGCGGCGATGACCACCGGTCAGATCAAGGCGCTGACGACGGCGCAGATCGGGGCCCTGACGACGGCGCAGACCGCCGCGCTTACGACCGGCGATCTGGCGGCTTTGGGTGCGGCTCAGGTAGCGGCCTTGACCACGACGGATGTGGCCGCACTGACCAGCACCCAGACACCGGCGCTGACGGCAGCCGGTGTCACGGGTCTGACCTCGGCACAGGTCGCCGCACTTGGCACAGCGGCGGCGGTGGCTTTGACCTCCACCCAGATTGCGGTGCTGACGACCGGCGCTTTGGCGGGTCTGACGACGGGGGAGGTTGCGGCTCTGACAACCGGGCAGAATGTGGCTCTGACCTCCGCGCAGGTGGCGGCCTTAAGCACAGATCAGATTGCGGCGCTGACATCGGCGCAGGTCGCGGCGATGACCAGCACGCAAATCAAGGCGCTGACGACGGCGCAGATCGGGGCGCTGACCACGGGTCAAACGGTGGCCTTGACCACGGCGGATTTGGCGGTTCTGACGTCCACGCAAGTGGCGGCTCTGACCACGGCCGATGTCGCGGCGCTGACCAGCACCCAATCCCCGGCATTCAGCACGGCGGGCATCGGCGGGCTGACCTCCGCGCAACTGGGCGTTATGGGCACGGCGGCGATGGGGGCGCTGACCTCCGCCGAAATCGCGGCGCTGAAACCGGCCGCTCTGGCCGGTCTGACAACGGCGGAGGTGGCGGCTCTGACAACCGGGCAGGTCGTGGCTTTAACCTCTGCGCAAGTGGCGGCCTTAAGCACCGATCAGGTGGCGGCGCTGACATCGACGCAGATCGCGGCGATGACCAGCACGCAGATCAAGGCGCTGAATTCGGCGCAGATCGGGGCGCTGACCACGGGACAGGTGGCGGCTTTGACCACCGGCGACGTGGCGGCATTCGGTTCGGCGCAGGTCGCGGCGCTGACCACCACGGATGTGGCCGCGCTGACCAGCACGCAGACTCCGGCGCTGACGGCGGCCGGGGTCGCGGGTCTGACGTCCTCACAGGTCGCGGCTTTGGGCACTGCGGCGATGGGGGCTTTGACGTCCGCGCAGATCGCGGCGCTGACGACGGGGGCTCTGGCGGGGCTGACGACGGCGGAGGTCGCCGCGTTCAGCACGGCACAGGCGGTGGCGCTGACCTCGGCGCAGGTGGCGGCGCTGACGACGGATCAGGTGGCGGCGCTGACATCGACGCAGGTTGCGGCGATGACCACGGCGCAGGTCAAGGCGCTGACGACAGCGCAGATTGGCGTGCTGACGACAGGACAGATCGCGGCCTTCACCACGGGGGAGGTGGCGGTGCTGACCTCGGCGCAGGTGGCGGCGCTGACCACGACGGCGCTGGGTGCGCTGACCACGGCGCAGGCGCCGGCGTTGACCACATCTGCGGTCTCGGCCTTGAATTCGGCGCAGTTCGCGGCGTTGACCTCCGCCGATGTTCTGGCGCTGACCACGGCGCAAATCGCAGCACTGTCCACCGGGGCGATTTCGGCGCTGACCACGGCGGAAACGGCGGCTCTGTCCACCGGCGACCTCGCGGCGCTGACGACGGCGCAGGTGGCGGCGATCGGCACGGCGGATGTCGCGGCCTTCACGACGACGCAAATGCCAGCCTTCACGACGGCCGGGATCGTGGCCTTCACCACGGCGCAGATCGGCGCTTTCTCGACTTCGCAACTCTCAGTGCTGACCTCGACCCAGGTCGCGGCCTTCACCGATACGCAACTGGGAGCGATGACCGCGGCGCAGTTCTCCGCGCTGTAACCGCCGGTCTCCGCGCGAAAGACAAGGGCGGCCGCCATGGCCGCCCTTGCGCGCGTTTGGCCCGGCTGTATTTTGCGCTGGTCTGGCCGCTGGCCAGGACGTTACCGAAGGAAACAACCATGGCACTCACTCGTCGCGCATTCGGCGCCGGTTCGGCAGGCGCGCTGGCCACGGCCGGCGGTCTTTCGGGCGAGGCCCGCGCCGAGGCCGAAACCATCCGGATCGGCTGGCTGGTCACGCTGACCGGCCCCTTGTCTTCCCCGGGCGCCGGCTTCGATCGCGGCGTGCAATGGGCCGCGTCGGAAATCAACGCCAAGGGCGGCGTCAACGGGCGCAAGCTGGAAATCATCACGCGGGACACGCAGGGCGACCCGACGAAGGCCGTGAACGCGACTCAGGAAGTCATCAGCCGGCACAAGGTCCACGCGATCTGGGGCCCGACCAATTCCGGCGAGCTGTTGGCGACCACCCCGATCATGGCGCGCGCCAAGGTGCCCAGTCTGGTCGCGGGGGTGGTGAACAGCCTGATCGATCCGGCCAAATACCCGAATGCGTTTCGCGTTACCCCGTCCAACGCGCAATGGGACGGCGCGGTGCGCAATTATTGCCAGAAGGTCGTGAAGGCCAAGAAGGTCGCGATCGTCGCCGACGCCACCGGTTACGGCACCTCCGCCCGCGACGACTCGGTGGCCAGCTTCACGAAAGCGGGGATGGAGGTCGCCTGGTCCGGTGTGATCGATCCGGCGACGCCAGACGTGACCCCGGAACTGCTGCGCATGAAGAACAGCGGCGCCGATGCGATTGTGGCCTGGACCGTTTCGGGCGGCCTTGCCGCGCGCATCATGAACGCCCGCGCGTCCATGGGCTGGGATGTGCCGATCGTCGGCCACCCGGCGATGGGGACGGGGGATATCGGCAAGCTCGTCTCCAAGCCGGAGAACTGGGAGAAGGTGTACATCATCGGTTACCGGTCCTGTAGTTTCGACGACAAGGGCAAGCTGCCCGCGCAGACGCAGGCCTTCGTCGATAGCGTCAAGGGTAAGGTCAAGCTGGACGACACGTCGCTGTGGTGGGTTGTCTCCGGGGTCGATTCCATCCGCCTGATCGCCGAGGCGGTGGCGAAGACCGGCTCCTCCGACTCCGATAAAATCATCGAGTATTGGAACACGCTGAAAGCCTGGGACGGGCTTTACGGCCACTACAGCTATTCGCCCACCGAGCATAACGGCTTCCATGGCGAGGACATTGTCATGCAGCGTGCCAACAGCCAGCGGGATGGGGCCTTCGCGATCGCGCCGGGCTACGTGTAAGCCCGGATGCTCGCGGCGATTCTGGCGGCCGGCCTTGCGGTTGGCGCCACCTATGCGCTGATCGGCGTTACCTACAACCTGATGTTCTCGGCCTCCCGGGTCATGAGCTTCACCGCCGGACAACTCGGCATGGTGGGCGGCGTGCTTGGGGCCTGGTTCATCGGGCGCATGGGGATCCCGGTCCTTCCGGGCATGGTGCTGGCCCTCGCGGGCTGCGCGCTGCTTGGCGTGGTCACCGAGATCGTCGCGGTACGCCCGGTTCTCGCCGCGCTGGAACAGCATCTTTACGTGCTGTCCACTTTGGCCCTGGCGCTGATGGTTCAGCAGTTCGTGGCGATCGAATGGAGCACAGAGCCGCAGCCCTTCCCGCGCCTGCTGGGATTGGACGAGGCTGGCCCGTTCGACGAGAAGTTTTGGCTCCCGCCGCTCGCCTGCGCCGCGACCCTCGCGGGCCTGGAATATTTGTATCGGCGGACCTTGGTCGGGCGGGCGTTTCTTGCCATCGCCGAGGATAATTTCGCGGCCCGGGCCCTGGGATTGCCAGAGCGCAACCTGCGCATGGGCAGCTTCGCGCTGGCGGGCGCTGTCGGCGGGCTGGCCGGTTTCGCGGGTGGGGAGTTGTTGCTGGCCTTCTTCGCGAATGGTGGCCTTCTCAACTTTTACGGGTTTGTCCCCGTCGCGTTGGGAGGCCTCGGCAATAACCGAGGCGCCGTGGTGGGTGGCCTCGCTTTGGGCGTCTTTCAACAGGCGGCCAACTTCCTGGTCGGCGGCGTTTTTGCGGCGGTCGCGGTCTTCGCGGTGTTCATCGTGGTGCTGCTGGTGGCGCCGCAAGGCCTGTTCGGCGCGGCGGCGGCGCGGCGGGTATGATGGGCCTGCTTCGCGCGGCGGCCCTGCCGTCGATCCTTCTCGTTTGTGCGGTGTTGCTGCCACTGACCGGGGACGATTACCTCGCGGTCATCGCCACCCGCGCCGCTGTCTATTGGATCCTGGTCGCGGGCCTGAACCTCGCGGTCGGCTTCGGCGGGCAACTCGCCATGGGTTATGTCGCGCTGCTGACCATCGGCGCTTACACCTCCGCCATCGTTGTTGCGCGCTTCGAGGTCAGTCCTTTCATCGGCCTGCTTGCGGCGGCGGCGATGGGCGCGGTCTCCGGCGTCGTCGTCGGCCTGCCCGCGCTGCGCCTGCGCACCTTCTATTTCGCCATGACCACGCTGGGGTTCGCCACGATCGTGACCCAGATCGCCTTGGCGTGGCAGAGCGTCACCGGCGGCGGCATCGGTCTGCCCGGCCCCGTCATGCCCGCCCCCTTCGACACCCAATGGGGCTTCTACTTTCTCTGCCTGGGCATTGCCGTCTTCTGCACCTGGATGACCGTAAACGTTGCGGGTTCGCGCTTCGGGCGGTCTTTGGTCGCCATCCGCGATGCAGAGGTCGCGGCGGAGGCGACGGGCATTTCCAAACCCGCGCTGCTGACCACGATCTTTCTGTTCGCGGGCGCGCTGGCCGCCGTCGCGGGCGGGCTGTTCGCGACGCTGCAATCCTACATCACGCCGGACGCCTTCACCTTCGACCTGTCGGTGATGTTCTTCATCGCCATCCTGATCGGCGGCAGAGGCTCCATCATGGGTCCGCTTCTGGGCACGATCCTCCTGACGGTCCTGCCGGAATTCGCCGCGCCGCTCGTCGCCTGGTCCACCTTCCTCTACGCCGTGCTGCTGCTGGCGATCGTCCTGGCGATGCCCGGCGGGATCCACGCATTGCTCGATTTCCGGAACCGCAAGCCACTGGCCCAGGACAGGGCGATTGTGCCGAGACCGGAGGTGCTGGAGCGGTTGCTGGATCATGGCGCGGCCACGGACGCCATCGTGCTGTCCGGCGTGGTCCTCAGCTTCGGCGGCGTCCGCGCCATCGACGGCCTGGACCTGCGGATTGCGCCGGGCGAGGTCCATGGGCTGATCGGCCCGAACGGGTCCGGCAAGACCACGACGCTGAACGTTATCTCCGGCTTCAATGCGCCGGAGCGCGGCACCATCGTACTGGGTCAGGCGCCGCTGCCCCCGGGCGCGCCGCGGACCCGCGCAGCAATGGGCATTTCCCGGACGTTTCAGACACCCCGGTCGATCGGGGAGGCCTCGGTCCTGCAGAACGTCATGATCGGCGGCACCATCGACGGGCGTGCGACGTTCGTCGAATCGATGCTGGGCTTTCCGCGCCATCGCGGCGAGGAACGCGCGGCCAAGGCCAAAGCGATCGACGCGCTGCGGCTGGTGGGGCTGGAGGCACTGGCGCCGGTCCGCGCCGGCCGGCTGCAACATTCCGAACTCCGCTTCATGGAAATCGCCCGCGCGCTGATGTCGCATCCGCGCTTCCTGCTGCTGGACGAGCCCGCTGCGGGCCTGTCCACCGAGGAAATCCGCCGCCTCGGGGCCCTGATCGTCGCCATCGCCCGCCGCGGCACCGGGGTGCTGCTGGTGGAGCATCACGCCGATCTGATCTTCGACATCTGCGACCGTGTCACTGTTCTCAATCTCGGCAAGGAACTCGCGGCCGGCACCCCCGCCGAGATCCGCGCGCATCAGGAGGTCGTCAGTGCCTATCTCGGCGGCTGAACCCTTGTTGTCGGTCGAGGGACTGACAGCCGGCTATGGCAAGATCGGCGTCTTGCATGGCGTCGTCATGACCGTGCGTCCCGGCGAGATCGTGGCCTTGCTCGGACCTAACGGGGCAGGGAAGACGACGCTGCTTTGCGCGCTGTCGGGCCTGCTGCCGATCTCCGGTGGCACCGCCCGCTTCGATGGGCACGATCTGAAGGGGCTGAGCACGCGGGAGAGCGCGCGGCGCGGTCTGGTGCATGTGATCGAGGGGCACCGCGTGTTCACGCAGTTGCCGGTGGTGGATAATCTGCTGTTGGCCGGTTACGACCTGCCCAGTACGGAACGCGCGCGCCGGGTCGAGGAAGCTTTGGCTGTGTTTCCGGAAATCGCCGAAAAGCGCCGGGAACGTGCCGGTGCCCTGTCCGGCGGGCAACAGCAGATGCTGGCGGTGGCGCAGGGGCTGGTACGGCGCCCGAAGCTTCTGATGCTGGACGAGCCCTCGGCGGGTTTGTCCCCGGTGCTGGTGGACCGCGTGCTGGCCGTGGCGGCGCAACTGCGGTCCGAGGGAATCGCGGTGCTGCTGGTCGAACAATTGATCGAAAAAGCCTTGGCTTTGGCCGATCGTGTGTTCGCGATGGCGCGCGGGCGAATCGTCCTGGCGGCGGCAACGTCGGAGCCGGAACTGCCGCGGCGGCTGGAACAGGCCTATTTTGGCCAGGACGGCACCGCCGCTTCGGCCGGGTGACGCGAGGAAGTTGCGATCTTATGTCATTATTGTCAGAACCAGGCTTGCCTGGACGGGCGAGGACGGTTAGAAACCGCCTCCCGCGACGGTGGGGCGCATAGCTCAGCGGTAGAGCACTACCTTGACACGGTAGGGGTCACAGGTTCAATCCCTGTTGCGCCCACCATTTTTCCGTCCCCGGCGGCCAAATCGGTCCGGTCGAGAGCATCGCGCAACGCCAGCACCCGCAGTGCCGAGGCCAGCGGCGTATCTCCCGCCCGCCCGCCATCCACAAAGGCCACCAGCCCGGCCATGCTGCCGCCGCGCTGCGCCGCGATCGCGTCCAGCGCCTGCCAGAAATCTGCCTCCAGCGCCACGCTGGTGCGATGCCCGGACAGGGAAAAACTCCGCTTGATCAGTCCGCGCATGGGCTCTCCTCCGGCTCGTTCCATGATACGATGCCGCGCATGATCGGAGCGAGAGCGATACGCGCGATACTGGTCCTGTTCGCCGTTTCCGGGACCGCGAAGGCCGTCGCCGCAGTGTTGGAGGTGGGGCCGGGGAAACCTTTCGCCGCACCCAGCCTGGCCATTGCGGCGGCGCGGGATGGCGACATTGTGCGAATTGCGCCCGGCGTATATACGGATTGCGCCACGATCGACCGGAACGGCCTGACCCTGGAAGGCACCGGCGAGACCGCGATGACCGGGAAGGCCTGTGCCGGGAAGGCGATCCTCGTCGTAACCGGGAACAACACGACGATTCGCGGTCTGACCCTGTCGAACGCCAAAGTGCCCGACGGCAACGGCGCCGGCATCCGCGCCGAGGGGACGGCGCTGCTGGTGGACAAGGTCCGGTTCCTGAACAACGAAAATGGGATCATGAGCGCCAATGGCCGAGAAATCTCGATCCGCGTCCGCGACAGCGTCTTCATCGGCAACGGCCACTGCCGCCCGGTCTGCGCGCACGGGATCTACGCGGGCCATATTGCCGCGCTGATCGTGGAAACCTCCCGCTTCCTGGATCAGAAGGAGGGGCACCATATCAAATCCCGCGCCAACCGCACGGACGTGACCGGCAGCGACATTCAGGACGGTCCCACCGGCACCGCCAGCTATCTCATCGACATCCCCAATGGCGGCGCGGTGCGGATCGAGGGCAATATTTTGCGAAAAGGGCCGCTCTCGGCCAATCCCCTCACTGCCATTTCTATTGGCGCGGAGGGCGACACCAACCCAACCGGACCGATCGCCGTCGGTGGCAACCGCTTCGCGAACGACGGAACCCGGACGGCGGTCTTCGTCCGCGCTCTCACGAATGCCCCCGCACTGTTGACCGGCAATACGCTGACCGGCGCGGTCATTCCCCTTTCTGGGCCGGGGACCGTGGCGCGTTGAGTTGGTCCAACGCCCATCGCGCGGCATCGGTGACGACGGGATCGGGATCCTCCGTCAGCCGGGCCGCCGTCGGGCACAGCGCGGCATCGGCCGAATTTCCGATCGCGGTGAGAACATTGCGGACAAAACGATCCCGCCCGATGCGCTTGATGGGGGAGCCCGAAAACATCCGCCGGAATCCCGCGTCGTCCAGCGCCGCCAGTTCCGCGAGTCGCGGTCCCGTCAGGTCCGCCCGCGGCAGGAACGCCAGATGCGCGGTGGGCGTGGCAAACCGGTTCCAGGGGCAGGCAGCGAGGCAGTCGTCGCAACCGTAAATACGGTTGCCCATCAGCGGGCGCAGCGCCAGCGGCACCGGACCCTTATGCTCGATGGTGAGATAAGACACGCACCGCGTGGCATCCAGCCGGTAGGGCGCCGGAAACGCGTCGGTCGGGCAGGCGGCGAGGCAGCGCGCGCAGGTACCGCAGCGATTCGCGTGCGCCGCGTCGGCCGGGATCTCCAGGGTCGTGTAGATCTCGCCCAGAAACAGCCAGGACCCATGGGTGCGGGACACGAGGTTGGTGTGTTTGCCGGTCCAGCCGAGACCGGCGGCTTCCCCGAGCGGCTTTTCCATGACCGGGGCGGTATCGACGAAGACTTTTACCTTGGCGCCAAAGCGCGACGCGACGAAGGCGGCGAGGTGCTTCAGCTTGCCCTTCATCGTATCGTGGTAATCTCGCCCACGCGCATAGGTGGATATGGTGCCGCGATCGGGCAAGGCCAGCGGTGCCAAGGGATCGTCGGGCGGGGCATAGGACAAGCCAAGCGCAATCACCGACCGCGCTTCGTCCCATAATACCTGAGGTTGGGCGCGTTGTTCGGTCCGCTCCGCCAGCCAGCCCATGTCGCCATGCTGGCCCGCCGCGAGGAAGGCCGCGAGTCGCTCGCGTGCCTCCGGCCCCAGACTGGCCGCGCAAAATCCGACCGCATCGAACCCCATTGCCAGGGCTTTGTCGCGGATCGAATCGCGTAGCGGTTTTGCCAGGAGAATGCCTCTGAAACAGGGAACGCGCCGCCCAAAGGCGGTCTTTCGGCACGCGATTACCCTGGGGGTGACCCGCCAGGCCGCGTTCTGAACCGAACACGCACCGGCGCACGATCGCTTCAACTTAAAGCGATCGTGCGCCAAGGCGTCAGTCGGCGGCGAGCGCCATTTGCCGACGCGCGATGGAGCGGCCGCAGAAATCCTCGACCGCTTCCGACACGGCGTCGGCATGGCTGGCGAAGACGTGGTCGGCCCCTTCGAACACGCGATAATCGACGGTGACGTTTTTCTGCGTGTTCAGTTTATCGACCAATTTTCGGACCGCGGGCTCTGGCACGAGTTCGTCGGTATCGCCATGCAGCAGCAGGCCGCCGCAAGGGCAGGGGGCCAGGAAGCCGAAATCGTAGTGGTTGGCGGGCGGGGCGACGCTGACCCAGCCGGAGACTTCCGGACGGCGCATCAGCAGTTGCATGCCCACGAAGGCGCCGAACGAATACCCGGCGATCCAGATACCGCCATGGCCGGGATTGACCGCCTGCATCCAGTCCAACGCTGCGGCGGCGTCGCTGATTTCGCCGATCCCGCCGTCGTAACGGCCCTGGCTGCGGCCCACGCCCCGGAAATTGAAGCGCATCACCGAACACCCAAGCCGCAAAAACGACTGGTACATCGTGTAGGCTATTCTGTTGTTCATCGTCCCGCCGTGCAGCGGGTGGGGGTGAAGGATAAGGGCCACGGGGGCACCTTGTTCCTTCGAATGATGATAACGGCCTTCCAACCGGCCATCTGGGCCGGCGAACATCACCTCTGGCATGGCAATACTTAACCTGTTTCCTGACAAGCCCCGGTCAGCCAAACCCACAGGTCACCTTGACCTGCATGCCGCCTACCGGCCCCATTGATCCTTGTTCCCTCGACCCGGATCAACTGCCACAGTCTCGATGAGGAAAACCACCCTGAAATCCGGCCACGGCTCTCCCGGCGAGGATAGTTGACTCCCCCGGTAGGGTATTTTAGCCTCCCGAAATGGCCACCCGGTGCAGGGCTTGTTTGCTTCCCCCTCGTCGTGTGACTGGTTCCCCGCTGAACCGAGCCCCGGGGTCA
>JAYWAX010000500.1:0-3780 GCA_043782125.1 Acetobacteraceae bacterium
TGCGACCAACCCGGACGCGGACTTTCACCGCGCTGACAAAGCGTCCTCACGGACGCACTCATCCCCGGACAAGTCCCGGGGACCGTACGCGCCCTGACATCTCCCATCAGGTCCCGCCCGCTGGCCTGGGTAACCCCGGCCAAGACGTTACGACAATCGCGCCGCCGGTATCAGAGGCTCGTGCTGACGGATTCGAATTTGCTGGACATATCGTTGGCCAGCAGATTGAAGCCAAGCGCGATCGTTCCGACGATGACGCCGGCGATCAACCCGTATTCCAACGCGGTCACGGCGCGCCGGTCCATTTTCAGTGCCAGCCAAAGTTTCGCGTACTGCAGCATGATCCCCAACTCCATTCGATGATGAACGAACGGAAAGGTGCCACAACGCAGATTTCACCCAGGCTTCATCCGGTGACCCAAAATCGCGGCGAAGGAAGATTTCCCGGGCGCAGGCTGAAACAGTTTTGAAATATTCGCGCGGCGGGCGGAAAAACCCGCCCGCCGCGCGCCGGAAACATTCAACTGTTGGGGCCGCGTTCCATCGAAATCGGCTGCCAGCGGCGCAGGTCCGACTTCATCAACACCGCCGGATTGACACAGCTCATCGGCCATTTGCCGTTCAGGATCAGTTGCAACTCCCGCCCGACATGCCGCTTGCGCGCCGGATCGAACCGCGACGACGCGGACGCCGTGTGAGCGGAAAGCGTGACATTCGCCATACCCAGGATCGGATTGTTGTTCCCCGGCGGCTCGATTTCCAACACGTCGAGCCCGGCGTGCGCGATCCAGCCTTCCTGCAACGCCTTGATCAGGCCCGCCTCCTGCACCGTCGGCCCGCGTCCCGTGTTGATGAAAATCGCGGTCTTTTTCATCTGCCGGAAATGCTTCTCCATCAACATGCCCTCGGCTTCCGGAGTCGCCGGCGCATGCATGGAAACGAAGTCCGACTGCGACAAAACCTCTTCCAACGTCGAGGGCACGACGCCGTGCTCGACCATCACCAGTTCTTCGATATACGGATCGTAGGCGATGACCCGCAGACCGAACGGTTTGGCGCGCTTCGCCACCGCGCGCGCAACGTGCCCGAAGGCGATCAAACCGAGGGTCTGACCCATCAGACGCGGAATTTGCAACAGCGCCGGACGGCCCTCGCGCCACCTTCCCTCGCGCACCATGCGGTCCTGTTCCAGCGTGCGGCGGTGGCTGGCCAGCAGCAGCATCAGCGCGTGATCCGCGACTTCGTCGATGAACGTATCTGGACAATTTGTTACGGGGATACCGCGCGCCGTCGCCGCCACGACATCGACGCTGTCCACGCCGACGGAGCCCAGTACGATCGCCCGGCACCGCGCCGGCAATCCGTCGATAATCTTCTTCGATATCCGGATGCCCTTGGCGTAAATCGCATCCGCGTCCTGTGCGAACTTAATGAAGCCATCCTCGTCCGTTGGCCCCTCGACGATCTCGGCGTCGATGCCTTCCAGGGGTTCCATTTCATAACCGTATCCACCACCGGCAACCGTGAAACTCGCCCCGGCCGGGGTCGCGATCTTGAATTTCGCCATGCGCTTTCTCCTTTTGAGTTCAGGTCTTTGGCGGCCGGGCCCGCACCGCCGCTTCATTTACATCGATCCCCCACCCCGGACCTTTGGGCAGGACAAACGCGCCATTTTCGATCGTTGGCACGACCGTGTAAAACTCGTCCCGCCACGGTGCGCTGTCGATGTCGATCTCCATGACCCGGAAATTCGGCACCAACGCACTGAACGTCGCGCTGATCGCACTGCATAAATGACCGTAGAAATTATGCGGCGCGACGTTCACCTCGTAAACATCGGCCATCGAGGCGATCTTCAACGACTCGTTCAACCCATTCCAGATCACGTCGACGATCGCCACATCCATCGCGTAATGGTCGAAGAACGGCTTGAACTCGCGGCGCCCATGCAAGGTCTCGCACGACGCGATCGGACACGGCGCCGCACGCTTGATTTCCGCCAGAGCCGGCGCGTCGTGCGTGTCGATTTCCAGCCAGGTCAGGTTCGCGGGCGCCACTGCCTCCGCCACGCGCTTGAAACCCTCGGTCTTGAAGTTGAAGTTCAGGTCGAGGTGAATGCCCATCTCCGGCCCGACCGCATCGCGAATCGCCATCAATTGCTTCGTCACGCCCATCGTCAACTTATTGTCCCAGTTCAACTCCGGCCAGCCCGCGTTACGCCCAAAACCCGGGACATACGAGGCCAGCGCGCCATCTGCCTCCGGCATGATATTCGTCTTCAACGCCCGGAACCCAAGCTTCTTCACGTCCTCGGCATGCCGCGCCAACCCATCGTAATCGCGCAGCGCGGGCACACCCATCAACGCCGCGCTGCGCACCCGATAGGTGCCGAAATGCGACCAATAGACTGGAATGCGATCCCGCAGCGGACCGCCAAACAACGCGTAAACCGGCACGCCATACGCCTTGCCAGTCACATCCAACAATGCATTCTCGATCGCCGCGATCGCCTGCTGATTCAATCCGCCCCGCGACTGGCGCGTCAGAACGTGCAAATGCTGCGTCACCTGCTCAAACATCCGCGGATCGCGCCCGATCAGGACCGGCGACAACCCCTTGATGACGTCCGACAATCCAACGGACCCGAAACTCTCGTTAAACTCCGACCACCCGACAATCCCGTCGTCGGTTACAATCTTCAGGAAGGAAAACATCCGCCAACCCGCGTCGGCCTGGAACGTTTCGACGTTCACGATCTTCATTGCGCTTCCCCACGATTCACAAAGCCCAGTTTGCATGAGGCCGAGACCTGGGCAAGGCACCGGGGCAAGGCACCGGGGCACGGCCACCGTGGGCCGCCAATAGCGGACCACGCCCGCGAGGGCGCGGAGCGTGTCAAAATTTCGGTTTCTCAGGTCGAAAATACTATATACAGTGGTATTATATCAATTTTTAACACTATATATGGTATACGTTCGAGTGACCGTCGAAACGTTCGCGGCGTCTAAGCCCGCGCGGGGCCTTGGCCAGCGCCCCAACGCTTTACCCCGCCCCCAAACGCGCCGCGATCATTGACGCCGCCGGGGGGGGCGCCCAGAACGCGGCCATGTCGGACTCGGTGCCCCCCTGGATTCTGAGCGAAGGCCTCGCCGGTCTGCAAGCGCAGGCGCTTGGCCTGGCCGAAGCCGCTGGGCTTGCCGCCGAACCGCGGGTTCTGAAGCCCGGCAAGCCGTGGTCGTGGATTCCGGCGCGGTTCTGGCCCAGACCGCGACACGTGGTGGCGGCGGCGCTGACCACGCCAGTGCCGGACCTGATCATCGGCTGCGGCGGAATGGCGGCAGCGGTGCTGGCCGATCTGCGGGGCGGGTCCTGCCAGGTCGTGCAGGTGCAGAATCCGCGCATGGACATTGGCCGGTTCGACCTGATTGTCGCCAACCGCCACGACGAACTGACCGGCCCCAACGTCGTGGTCACTCGCACCGCGTTGCACCGGGTCACGCCGGAACGTCTGGCGGCGGAGGCCGTGCTTTGGCGCGACCGCCTCGCGGATTTGCCGCGTCCTTTGGCCGCGGTGCTGTTGGGCGGCAATAATGGACGGTATCGCCTTGGCGCGGCTGAGGGCGCGGCCCTCGCGGGTCAACTCGTGGAGATGATGACGCGGGACAAGGTTGGCGTCATGGTCACCCCGTCGCGCCGCACCGATCCCGCCGTCACCGCCGCCATTGCCGCCGCCATCGTCCCCCTGGGCGGCCGCGTCTGGAATTTCACCGGAGACAACCC
>JAYWAX010000501.1:0-3779 GCA_043782125.1 Acetobacteraceae bacterium
GGGTGGCGAACCGGTGCGCGTGTTTCGCGGCATGCAGGTCGGACCCGCAGATGCCGCAGCACAATGTTTTAACCAGCACCTGGCCTTTTTCCGGGACCGGGTCCGCCAGTGTATCGACCTCGATCGCCCCGTTCCGGAATACCGCCGCGCGCATGATCGCCTCCCCGTTGATTGGCGCGCAGGGTAGGAGGGCAGGGCGAGGGGCTCAAGCCTGGGCGCGCCATTGCTCTGGGCTACACAGCATGTCCGTCGCGGCCGCGCTGCTTTGGCACGCCGGCACAGGGTATGTTTAAATCGAACGTCGTTACCAGACGATGTCCGGTATCGACGTCCACGCCGTCATTCACGATGTCCGCATTCCCGCCGATACCGCGCCAGCAACTCATCCAGCATTTTCGGTGCGACCCGGAAATTCGTCGTTTTCAACCGTGCCAGCGCGAGGACGAGATCGGTCAAGCCCCGGCGCGCGGCGAGGTCGAGTACACCGAGATTACCGATCGTGCGGAGACCGCGGGCAAGCGCCGCCGCGACGCCTTTGCGGTCGTCCATCAACAGAAGACCTGCCTGCAATGAATCCGCCAATGCAAGGGCGCCCTGTTCACCGTTATCGAGACCGGGAAATGCCAAAGCAGCACCCGGCGGCGTTGGCACGATGGTCAACCAGGGCGGAAGATGGGCAATCCACGCGCGGACCAATTCAGGCGCGCGCGCGTGCCAAAGCTCCGCATGAACCGCTTCCGGTATGACCACACGATCGAACAGGTACGGTAGCAGATCGATTTCGCCGATGAGCACCAGATAGCGGAGCGGCCCGGTATCCGCGACAACGACTGGCACGCGGCCTCACACTCCAAGCCGGTCAAGCACCCGGCGCTCACGGTCCAGGTCCGTAATCGTGTATTGTTCGAAAACCTCGTGCTCTTTCAGGAAGCCGTCGATCTCGTGACCGGTCTCGAAACCAAGTAGCTGCCGCAGGTCCGGCTTGGTCAGGCGTCCGGCACGATATTCTTCGGCGGCCAGTGCCTCGAGTGCGCGGCGCGAGAGGTCGGCTCCATCCGCGGCGAGGCGAGCGGCGATGTCGTCGGGCAGGGTCACGGTCAGGTTCATGACTGGAGTCCGATAAAACGGAGAGAGGCTGACAAATCACGCATGAGAACGGATGTTATCATGCGTAAATGCCCTACGCCATTCCAACCTGCTTCCCCAGCCCATTCCACCGCCCACCCCCCGCAAGGAGTGCCCCATGCCGCCGCCCCAGATCGACTATGCGACCCGCGCCCGTCTCGGGGTGCTGGTCCCGTCCGGCAACACGATCGCGGAACCGGAGTTGCGGGCGATGCTGCCCAGCGACGTGGGCTTGTTCGTGACGCGCTTGCCGCTGCGGGGCAGTTCGGAGACGGAATTGCTGGCGATGCTGGACACGCTGGAAGCCGGCACGAAACTGCTGGCCGACGCCGAGCCCGACGCCATCGCGTTTCACTGCACCGCCGTTTCCACCTTCGCGCCGCACATGGCGGATGAAATCCGGAACCGGATGGGCAAGGCCTCCGCCATACCGGCGCTGGCGACCGCCGACGCGATCCTGGCCGCGTTGGCGGCGCTGCGGGCACGGCGGGTGCTGCTGATCACGCCGTATATCGCCGAGGTGCATGACAGGGAGGCCGCCTGGCTCGCCGCCAAGGGGTTCCAGATCGCCGGTGGCGGCCACATGGGGGTCGCGACCAACGGCGAAATGGCGCGCATCCCGCCCGATGCCATCGCCGCCCTGGTCCGCGACAAGGCGCGGGGCGCCGCTACCGATGTGTGTTTCGTCAGTTGCACCGCGATTCGTTCCGGCGGGATTATCGAGATGTTGGAAAACGAGATCGGCATGCCGGTCGTTACCAGCAATCAGATGCTCGCCTGGTATGCGTTGCGCCGCCTGGGCATCGCCTTGTCCCCGCCCGGCTTTGGCCGTTTGTTTGCGGCCCAGATCGCCATGAGGGAGGCGGCATGAGCCCGGTTCCGTCCGCCTGGCCCGCCGATCGCCCGCTGGCGGTTTCCGTCGCGGTGATGCTGGAGGGATGGGCTGCGCCGGACGCGCCGGGGATCGGCCCCATGGGCAACCCGCTGCGTCCCGGCACGATCGACCTCCAGGCCCGGTCCTGGGCCGATTACGGCGCGAAAACCGGGGCCTGGCGGTTGCTCGATCTGTTGGATCGCGAAGAGGTTCGGGCGGTGTTCTACACTTCTGGCGTGGTGGCGGAGCAATATCCGGAGCTGGCCGGCGCGATCGCCAGACGCGGTCACATCGTCGCCGCGCATGGCTGGTCGCAGGGCACGCTGCCTGCCTATTTGTCCGAAGACGCGGAAACTGCGGACATCGCCCGCTGCGTGGACGTGCTGCGCGCGGCGTCCGGCACGCATCCCGGCGGCTGGCTCAGCCCGAGATGTACGCCGGGCGCGCAGACCTCGCGGTTGCTGGCGGCGGCGGGGTTTCGCTGGCACGCGGACATGTTCGACCGCGATCTGCCTTATCCGATCCAGACCGGGTCCGGTCCGATCCTGGGCGTGCCGTTCACGATGGAGGTGAACGACATGCCGCTTTACGTGCGGTATGGCAACGAACCGGACGTGTTCACCCATACGCTGGAAAAGATCGTGGCGGGTTGGCCGCGGCTGGGATTGCCCTTCGCCTGTCTGGACATCACGGTTCACGCGCATGTTTTCGGGCGGCCTTATGGGGCGCTGGCGCTGCTCGACTCGCTGGCGGCGGTGAAGCGGCGCGAATGGTGCTGGCTGACGGATCACGCGTGTCTGGCAGACATCCACCGCGTGGATTAGCCGGGGCGCCAAGGCCGCCGGTTCGCGTCGCGGGCCGTCCGGGACGCGCGCTTATGCGGGGTCCTGTGCGACGCGTGCTTACGGCAAATCGGGTAAGGCGCTGCGCAGGCGCGGGCTGGGATCGATTTCCGACCCGTCGAGGTTAAATCGATGCACCATGGCCTTGCTCCGCGCCTCTGCGATCAACTGATCGATGGTCATTTGGATCAGTTCGTCGCGCAATTTTTCGCGGATTTCGCCCAGGGTGGGGGGGGCGAGGAGGCGCCGTTCTTCGACCCTGACGACATGCCAGCCGAATTCGTTGTGCACCGGGACTTGCGATGTTTCGCCAGGTTGCAGCGAGAACGCGACGTCGGCGAAGCCGGGCCAGACCTGATCGCGGGCGAAAAACCCGATATCGCCGCCGTTCCGGCCGTCGGGGTCCTTGCTGCGGGCGCGGGCGATGGTGGCGAAATCCGCGCCTTTCTTCAGGTCCAGAATGATCGCTTTCGCCTCCGCTTCGGTGGCGACCAGGATGTGGCGGGCGCGGACCTGGTCGGTTGGCGGGCGATTGGCGTGGAGCAGATTGAAACGAGCCAGAATCGCGGCGTCGTTCACGCGTGTGGGGGTGAACATGTCGATCAGGGCGTTTTCCAGCACGGTGTCGGCGGCGGCCTGCATGTCGCGTTGGATATCCGGACGCCGGTCAAGCCCAATGCGGCGCGCGGCCAAGGCGAGGACGGCGTGGTCGATCAGCCGGTCGATCAGGGCTGGCATGACGCTATCGAACGGGAGTTCGCGCGCGTCCTCCGGCAGCGTCCGGTGCAGGCGTCCCACGTCGCTGAGGTAGATCATGTGTCCGTCAACGCTGCCAACGACCGGGTTGCGCTCGGCGCCGGTCAGAACGCGTCCCTGCGCCGTGGTGGGCGCGGGTGGGGGCGCGGCGGGAGCCCAGGGATCGGGCGAGGCGGGGTCGG
>JAYWAX010000502.1:0-10458 GCA_043782125.1 Acetobacteraceae bacterium
GCGGGCACTTCGACCGCATCGTAACCGACGCCGATTCGTGTCACGACCCGCATCGCAGGCGAGGCATCCATTTCCGTCTGCTTATACGGCGTGCCGGACAGCGCGATGCCCGCGACGCCGGACAACATCGGCAGGAAGTCGGCCTGTTTGATCCCGGCGGGGTAGACGATCGTTTCGATGTCTTCGCGCGCGAGGATGATATCCAGGCCCATTTTGCCCATCGTGTGCGGCAGCATGACCTTGTGTTTGTTGGTCGCCATGTTCGTGTTTCCTCAAAGCCTGCGTTGCAGATTCGCGACATAGCCGCGGTTGTGGGTGGGCGCCAGATGCACTTCGTTCATGACGACATGCTTTGGCAGATTGGCGATATACCGGATCAGGTCGCCGCAATCGGCGGGTTGCACCATCCGCGCGCGAACCTCCGGACCCACGGGGTTTGGGCGCTGGTCCAGGATCGGTGTCGCGACCTCCCCCGGCAGGAACACGGTGGAGCGGATGCCGTTCACGCATTCTTCCATGTTCAGGCCGTGACTCATCGCGACAATGCCATGTTTTGCGGCGACATAAATCGGGCCGCTGACGCCGCCGATGAACCGGCCCGCCATCGACGCGGTGTGGATGATCACCCCGTCCTGCTGCGCCCGCATGAACGGCAAGGCCACCGTCACGCAATACATCGGCGCGATCAGATTGCCGGCGACCATGTATTCGATGCTGTCGGGCGTCAGCTTGTCCCAGTGGCGGTCCACGATGTTGACGCCCGCGTTGTTCACCAGAATATCCAGCCGGTCGAACGTCGCCTTAATGTAATCGCCAATGCGGCGCACCTGATCCTTGACCGTCAGATCGCCCTGCTGAACATGCGCGGCGCCCGAATTCCCGATTTTACGCGCTGTGTTTTCCAGCTTCTCGCGCGTGCGGCCCGTCAGAATGACCGTCGCGCCGTCCTCCGCCAAGGCCAGCGCCGCCGCTTCGCCGATGCCGCTGCCCGCGCCCGTAACCCAGGCGATCTTTCCCGTCAGATGTCCCACCGGCCGTTTCCTTCGTGTGCGTGCTTATTCATACGGACCACGCGACGGAGGGCAAGAGTGAAGCACCGGGGCTCTGCCCCAGACTCCGCGAGGGCTTTGCCCTTCGAACCCACCAGGGACACGGTCCCTGGACCGCGATCTGTTGGGGAAGATGAGACAGGGGGCCTACTCGGATGTTGCAATCGCCTCGGATGGCCCCCTGTCTCATCTTCCCCAATAAATGGGTTCCAAGGCCCTGCGTTGGCGGGTTCGAAGGGCAGCGCCCTCGCGGGGTCTGGGGCAGCGCCCTCGCGGGGTCTGGGGCAGCGCCCTCGCGGGGTCTGGGGCAGAGCCCGGCGCTTACGCTGCCGCCGTCGCGAGCCGTGGCCGGCACAGGCGCAGCCAGCTCACCGCCAGCACGGCGGTCGCGACCAGGCCCAATGAGAACCAGTTCAGCGGGAACCATCCCAAATGTTCTT
Organism: Acetobacteraceae bacterium; assembly: GCA_043782125.1. Taxonomy (GTDB): domain Bacteria; phylum Pseudomonadota; class Alphaproteobacteria; order Acetobacterales; family Acetobacteraceae; genus Rhodopila. Next base: position 1,490 of record JAYWAX010000502.1, read on the forward strand.
GCAAAAACCCGGCGAAGAAGCTCGCGGTGGCGGTGGTACCGAACGTGAGGAAGTCGTTCAGCGCCTGGGTTTTGCCGCGCTCGGTCGGACGGTAGGTGGTGGTGACCATGGTGGTCGCGCCGATGAACAGGAAGTTCCAGCCGACCCCGTTGAGCATCAGAGAGACCCGAAAATTCCAGATATCGATGCCCGCCAGCGCCGTCGCGATGCCCGCCAGCAGCACCGCGGCGCCCCACAGCATGATGTTGGTCACGCCGTATCGCTGGATCAGGTTGCCGGTGAAGAACGACGGCACGAACATGCCGAGGACGTGCAGGATCATCACGCCGTGCGCCTCGGTATGGGCAAGGCCGCAGCCGACGATCGCCAGCGGCGAGGCGCTCATAAGGAACGACATGGTGCCATAGGCCATCATCGCGGCGATGACCGGCACAAAGAATCGCGGCTGCGCGGCGATGACCCACAGAGAGCGCGCCGGAAGTTCCGCGACCGTGCCGGGATTTGCGGCCGCTGGCGTCATGTCCGGGAATTTTATGAAGGACATCGTTATGAATACGACGATGTGCATGCCGATCATCGCGAAATAGGTCGCCATATACAGCGGCATCAGCATGTCATGGGTCCAGCGGGCGAGGCTCGGACCCAGGACCGCCGCGACCACACCGCCCGCCGTTACCCACGAAATCGCTTTGGCGCGCATCTGCGGCGGGACCAGCTCCACCGCAGCGAAGCGATACATTTGCAGGTTGGCGACGGCGAAGCCGAGGACGAGCCCGCCAACGCACATCAGCGGGAAGCTGGCGAAATACAGGCCGGTTCCGGTGACCGCAGCGCCCAGCATGCCGACGGTGGAGCCAATCCGGAACCCGAATTTACGGCCATACCGTTGCATCAACATGGCTGCCGGGAAAACCGACAGCATCACGCCCAGATGTTGGAGGGTCATGGGCAGGGTGGCGAGGTCGCGGTAGGTCATGAAGGTCACGACGGACAACGCCGTCGAGAGGAACATCATGGTATTGGCGGCCTGACCGATCGCCTGGCACCCGGCGAGCAAGAGGAGATTCCGCTTTGAAAACGGCGGATTCGAAGAAGGCATTATTCTGTCCCGGACTATCCTGAGAAAAAAATGCCGGGGCTGCGCGTTCCCCGCAAGGGGCTGGCGCGCAGAGCGGCCATGCGCGGCGGCGACCCGCCGGTCCGCCCCGGCCCCCCGAACGCCCAACCGCCCGAACGAATAAATGTTCGCGACTTCCTCTCCCCGTCATGGCACGCCCCCGAGCGGGCCATCGGGGGCGGTACACCATTGCGAGGGTAGCCGCGATCGCCAGCGGCAAGCGCCCTTTGTCCAATCGCCATGCCGCACCCGATGGCCCGATCGGGTCGCGCCATGACGGGGAGAGGGCGTGCAACGGATCAATCTTTCGGACCCTTTGCATGACCCGGCCCCCCGGCCAAACCGGTCTTACCTGGCCACCACGCCAAACCGGACCGCGCCCGTGGCCGCGCCGGTCGCGGTCAGCGCGCACACGATCGACGCACCGGTCGGGACATCGAACACCGCCGACAGCAGCAACCCAAACGCATAGCCCGCGATCCCCACGCCGTACCCCACCAGCGACGGGCGGCGCGCACCCCGGGCCGCCAGCGCCGGAACGATCAGGGACGCGAACACCAGAAACACCCCCGCGACCTGCACGGATGCCGTGACAGAGACGGCGAACAGCGCATAAAACAAAGGCCGGTGCCGTCGCAGGTCCGCGAAGGCGGCGATGCTCAGCACACCCGCAGCGACCGCGCCGGTGGCGACGATCTGTCCGTCCGACACCCAAACGATCTGCCCAACCAGCAGGTCCTTCAAATGTTCGGCCCCGTGCGGATTAAAGCTGAGCAGCAGGATCTCGGCGCTGGCGGCGGCCACGAAGACCACGCCAATGATCGCTTCCTGCGCGGCCGGTGCCCGGCGTTCCGTCGAGACCAGCAGCGCCGCCGCCAGCAGCGCCGCCGTCACCGCGCCGACCTGAACCGAAATCCCGTTCGGCTCCCACCCCATCGCATCCGCCACCACCACCCCAAGCCCCGCCACCTGGGCGATCGCCAAGTCGATGAACACGATGCCCCTCTCCAGCACCATGCGCCCCAAAGGCACATGGGTGGCCAACACCAGCAGCCCCGCGAGGAAGGCCGGCCACAGAATCGAGACCTCAGTCGCGCTGGGCATGGCCCCTCGATCCCGCCAGCAAGCGGCGGATGGTGTCGTCGTAAAGCGAGATCAGGTCGCCCGCCCGCGCCGTGCCGCCAACGGTGAACGGCAACATCACCACCGGTATCCCGGTTCGCCCCGACACGAATTCGGACGGTTTCGGGTCCTGATACGCAGCGTACAGGATCATCCGGACGCTCTTACGTGGCAATTCGTCCACCATTTGGGCGATATATCCGGCGCTGGCGGGCACGCCGGGCTTTGGCTCCAGCGTCGCCGCTTCCTTCATCCCAAGCCACGTCAGAAGATAGATCCAGCTTTTGTGCTGGATCGCGACGGATACGCCTTGCAGCGGCGCGGCCTCTGTCCGCCAGCGCGCGATGGCGGCATCCAGACGGCCGCGGAAGGCCTGCTCGCGGGCCTGGAACACCGCCGCATGGGCCGGGTCCAGCTCCGCCATGCGGCGAACGAGCGCGATGCCCACAAGTCGCATATTGCCGGGATCGGTCTGAACATGCGGATTGCCGGCCGCATGGACGTCGCCATCGGCGCGGTCGAGCCGGGCCGGCACTTCCAGCAGACGGACAAACTGCGCTGCCTCGAAATGTCCGGGCATGCCCGGTTGGACCCGGCCGTTCGCGCCTTGGCGCAGCAGCACGGGCATCCAGCCTGTCTCCAGCTCGGCGCCCGTGCAAACCACCAGATCGGCGGCGCGGATGCGGGCGATCAAAGCGGGCCGGGCCTGGATCATATGCGGGTCCTGGCGCGCGGTGGTCGCCGTGAAGACCGACACTGCCTCGCCGCCGATTTCCGTGGCCAGTGCCGCCCATTCTGGCTCGCAGGCGAAGATTTCCAGCGCGCGCGCCGGAACGGCGGCCAAAAGAAGCAGCAGCAAGCCAAGTGCGATCCGCTGTTTCATGGTCTTGGTCCTCAGTAATTATGGGCGCCGTGCGCACCCAGGCTGACGGTGTACTGGAGAAGAATCTGGGGATCGTATTTGCCGGACGACTGGTCGAGGTTGGCCTGCAAACGGAAGCGCCCATACTCGCTGGTCGCGTAATCGAGCATGATGCTCTCTCGCGCGCCAACCCGCCCGCCGGGGTCGAGTGCGCTGCCGGCCAGGCCTGGACCGGCCGAGCCGCCCCAGACCCGGTCATAGCGCGCGCCGGCCCGCCAGCGCGGCGCGAACTGCCACACCGCCTGAATGTAAAACCCTTGCTGCGTCGCCGAGAGTCCCTGACCGTTGAACACGCCGCGTTCCAGGCGGTGGAAATACTCGCCTTGCAATTTCACGTAACGATCGGCGAAATTCCCGCCCGGCGCCCATTTGTAGACCGCGTCGACAATGGTCAGCCGGTCGTCGCCGTTGAAGCTATCGGCACCGGTCACGCGGTTCGCGGCCTTGGTCCAGAGTTCCGAGACCCCGACGCGCCAGGAGCCGCCTTCGCCGCCCGCGCCAATGTCGTCGCCGATATGGGCAAAGGCGGCGAACGCCCCAAACCCTTTGTTCGCGGCACCGCTGGCGGGCAACGCGTCCCCGCGGAAGGCTTCCGCGCCAATTTCGACAAACATCGCCGTGGGCGCAAGCCAGCGGACCTGCGCGCCGTCGTCGGCGTATTGGTTATTCAGCATGGCGCGATAGGGCAGCGGCGCGTCGGCGAAATCCCAGGTATGGGCGTGCTGCTCGTTCATATACCCGATGCCGGATTTGAACCGTCCGCCTTTCACCGTGAAGCCGCCCGGCAGCGACGTGGTCTGAATGAACGCTTCTTCCAGGGAGAACGTGTTGTCCCGGGCATAGGACACGGTCATGGCACCGTACAGCGCCTGATCGATGTTGGCGGACAGGGTGATCTCTGACTCACCGAGGGCGAAGCCGCGCGCGACGGGGCGGACCCCAGGGCCGATGGCGAAGCCGGGCATCCGATAGATTTCGGGATCGCGGCGGGACGCGCCCACGGTGCCATTCAGCACGACCGCCATGTTGGGGTTGAAGCGGTTATCGGACGCGGGTTGGACCGGGTTGGCGGCGGGTGAGGCAGATGCCGGTGTTTCCGCGGCCGGTTCGGGTGCGCCCGCGGGGGGATCGGTGCGCGTGGTGGTGGCGCGTTGCCCGGCGCCGCCGGACGCCTGCCGCGTGTCAGACGCCTGCCGCGTGTCAGACGCCTGCCGCGTGCCAGACCCGGCAGGGCTCTGGGCGCGTGCCGCCGTCGTCGCGGCGCGATTCGACGCCGCTTCCGCCTGTGCCAAACGCCTTTCCAACCGAAGAATGCGGGCTTCATACTCCTGCCGCATGCGGGCGATTTCCGCCCGGACCGACCCGATATCCGCCTCTTGCGCCATCGACGGTCCGGCGAGCAGCAAGGCGAGGGTTGTCGCCGGAATCAGGCTTTTGTGACGCATCGGTGTCCTCCAACGCAATGAATGTTAGCGTCATGATACAAACGGTCGAACGATTGACCCATCGCGACGCCCTCGCCGTGTCATGGCACGCCCCCGAGCGGGCCATCGGATGCGGTACAACATCGCGGGAACAGGCACGATCGGCCGCGGGAAGTGCCACTCGTCCAATCGCCGTGCCGCGCCCGATGGCCCGGTCGAGCCGTGCCATGGCGGGGGAGAGAGGTCTCGCCAGGAGTCAATCACTCGAATAATTGGTATAATATAACATTCCATAAAGCAACCCCAGGCGCCGGACGGGGCGGGGTTCGCGGCCAAAGATCGATGCCGGGCCTCGCGACCCGCGCAAATCCGAGGGGCGGAGGCTTTGAAATAGGTCGATGGGATCGAACGGAGGGCCGCATCGGTCAGGCGTGGCGATTTTCGGGCCTGGGCAACCGCCCGAAGGAACCCAGGGTCAACGTCCCGGAGGAAAAGACGCCGCCCGCTGTCAGGGCCTTGTCCGACCGTAAGGCCGCACCGGATAAGCGCCGCCGGAAGCGCGCCTGGCCCCGGGAATCGGTCGCGCGGGCCAGTGCAGCAGAACAGCACCGATCGCCACGACCGCGCCGAACACGCCCAGGCGCCAGATCAGGGTTTCGCACGGCCCGGAGGTCTCCGGCCCCAAGGCCAGCGCGGCCGCTGCGGCGGAAACCAGCGCCATCGGCATACCGGCGCGCAGAGGCCGGAACGGGCCGGTGCCAAGCGCGCGGCCATTGACCCACAGGCTGAACGGGCTGACGAAGATTTGCGCCCAGTACCAGACCATCGCCGCCTCCCACGGCGAACCCGGCCGCGCGGCCACGGCGAAACCCAGCGTCGCGGCGAGGCCCGCGAGGTTGGCGTAAAGCGTGAACCGCGCCTCGCCAACCGCGATCAGCGCGACCCCGGAGGGAAACATCAGCGCCAGCAGCGCCATCAGCCCAACCAGCGGCACTGCCGCCATCCCCGCGTCGCGCCACGCCGGCCCCAGGACCCATTCCACCAGCGGCACCAGGCCCACCGCGAGTGCGCCGCACAACGGCAATGTCGCCACGCTCGAAAGCCCCAACAGCCGGTCCACCTGGGCCAGCAACGCGGCGCGGTCGTGCTGCTGGCGCGACAGCACGGGAAGAAACAGCCGCCAGAGCGCGGTGAACACGATGTCTCGCGCGGTGTCGGCGAGGCGGAAGGCCATGTGGATGTGGCCCAAAGCGGTGGCGCCCGCGGTGCCGCCGATCAGCAAGGCGAACAGGCGGTAGCGGCCGATCTGGACCAACGTGCTGGCGGTCAGGGGCAGTCCGATTCGCAGCAAATCTCGAATGTCGTCCCAGCGGAAGACGGCGCGCGGCCGCCATCCCGCCGCGCCGATCAAGACCATCGCCGCGATCGCCGAGGCCGCCGTTTGCTGCGCGACGGGCGCCCAGGCGCCATGGCCGCGAATGGCAAGGACGATGCCAAGGGCCATGCCCGCGCCCTGGCCGGTCAACGCGCGGATGGCCAGCGTGCGGTAGCGGCGTTCCCGGGTAAGCAGGCCTTGCAACGCGCCGCCCATTCCGACGAAGGGCAGCGGCACCGCCAGCAACAACGCCATCGGCAGCAGCCTCGGATCGTCCAGCAGCCAGGCCAGCAGGAAGCCCGATCCCGCCTGCACCAACGCGGCCGCGCAACCCACGGCGGTGGAGGCCCAGGCGGCGCTGGACAAAGCGGTTTCGGAAAAATTGGGGCGTTGCACGATGGCGTCGGCGAACAACGCGTTCACCGCGACCCACAACAGGACATGCACCGCGACGGCGGCGGCGCCGATCCCAAGCTCCGCCGGGCCGATCAGGCGGGCGATCGCGAAAGCGCCGGCGACGGAAAACAGGCCCGAACCCAGGGCCTCCAGCGCGGGCCAAAGCACGTCACGGCGCAGGGGCTTCATCCCGGCGGGGCAGGGGATGCATCCCGGCGGCGCAGCAGGGCGGGCAGGCTGAGCAGCGCGATGCAGGCGGGCAGCCAGACGATGCGGCTTTGATACCGGTCGTGCGGGGTGGACAGGCCGCCAGTGATCGTTGCGCTGACCGGCAGGGTCAACAGCGCCATCGCGAGAAACCCGGCCGCGGGATGCCGGCGCCGCCATGCCACCGGAAACAGCAACCCCGCGGCCACGATTCCCGCCAGCGCGGCGACGCGATGCAGGATGCCAAGCGGCTCGGGCACCGATAATTCGTTCCGCTGTTGCCGCGCGGCATGGAAAGCGGCGCTTTCCCGCGCGGGGAACTCCGTGTCGATCAGGCGGTTTACCTGCCGGTCCCAGGGTTCCAGCCCGTCGCCGCTGTCGAAGCGGGTCAGTTGCTGGATGGCGTTGTCCCCGATGGCGCGCAGCAGCCGCAACGGTTCCGCGCGCACGGCGGCGAGCAAGATCGCATCCGCGTCCGCCGAAACCGCCTTGTGCCCGCCCGCCAGAACAATCGGGCTGGTGCTGTCCCAGAGGAATTCGTCCGATGTTGGCGGGAAACGGTCCAGCCAGGGGCACAGCCGCCACCCGGCCTGCGGGCAGTCCCGCCGCAGCACGGTCATCCCCGGCCCATCGTAAACGACCCGGGCCAACAGAAAAACGTTGCCAAAGGGGGAAATCGCGGCGCGCCCATGGCCCGCGAAGTTCATCGCGGCCAAGGCGCCCAGAGCCAGAAGCAGGGCCGCGATAGGGGCGAGGCCGCTCCGATCTCTGGCGCCGCGCCGGGCCGGCCGGAAAAATCGCCGTGCGGGCAGGAACACGGCCAGAAGCACGGCGGATAAAAGAATGCTGGAAATCTGGGCTGCGATCGCGAAGGCGGTCAACGCGGCCATCGCCAGCCGTTCCAATATCGCGAACCGTTCCGGCGCGAAGACCAGCGCGCTCAGCAGCAACACCAGCAACGGCGTCAGCAGGTCGGGCATCAGCTCCGACACCATCCACGGCAGCCATGTGGCGAGGGCGAGAAACAGGGCCGTGGCCAAGAACCAGGGCCGCGGCGTGCCCAAAGCGCGCCGGGTCAGATCGAGAACGAACACGGTCAGGCAGGATTGCGCCCCGACAATCGGCCAGGTGCTCAGGCGCAGGTGCTGCGGGAAGATGAACAGGCTGTAAAAGGCGGGCCGGTCCCAGCCGAGATAACGGTGCATCGCCTGCGACAGATAGGTCCCGGTGTCTGCAAACACGATCGGATATCCGTTCCACAGCGCGGGCCAAATCAGGAGAGCCGCGCAAATTGGCGGGATCGTCCAGGCGGCAAGACCCGAACGGGAGACCGCGCCGGCGCCCGGGTCAGGAAAGACCGCCGCCGGAAAAATGCTCGAACCGGTCATGTTTCCGGAAAATACGCTTTGAAGCGGCGGTGGTAGACCTCCGCATCGGCATAGCCGGACCTTACATGCGCGCGCGGATCGACCCGCGTCAGCACAATCCCCGCCACCTGGGCATTGGCGTCCTCCAGCAGTTCCAGCGCGTGGCCCACGACATCGCGGGGTGTGGCGCGCCAGCGGACGCACAGGATTGCGGCGTCGGCGATGGCACCTAGTACGCGAGCCTCGGTGATCGCCTGCACGGGCGGCGAGTCGAGGACGATCAGCGTGTATTCGCGGCGTGCATCGGTCAGCAGCGCCGCCATTTCCGGCCCCATGAACAGGTCGAACGCGTCGCCCGAAGGCCGTCCCGCCGGAATGAAATGCATCCCCGCGCCCGGACTGCCGTAAGCGTCCCCGTGCAGCACGCTCGCCAGATCGGCTTTCCCGCGCAGAAGGTCCGACAATCCGGCGCTGTTATCGGCGCGCAGACGATGCGCCAACGACGGGCGCCGCAGATCGCAGTCGATGAGCAGCACCTTCTCGCCGCTGAGGCTGGCGGACCGCGCCAGGGACAAGGCCAGCACCGACTTGCCCTCGGCGGGACGGGCGGCGGTGATCGCGATGACCTTGGGCCGGTCGAAGCCCAGCCAGAGGCCCGCCCGTACCGCGCGAATTTGCTCGGAGAAGAGGGTCAGCGGACGGCGGACGACGTAGTCCTCGATGGAGGTGTTGCGGAGGTCGCGTTTGGTCAGTTCGGGCAACAGCGCGAAACAGGGCAGCTTCGCCGCCGCCCGGATGTCGTCGCCGCTGTGCAGGGTCGTGTCGGTCAGATGCAGCAGTTGAACGGCGAGCAGGCCCAGAACCAGCCCCGCCGCGGCCGCCGCCGCCATCATCGGAACCGGGCGCGGCCAACTGGGCGCCCGCGGCGGCAGCGCGAGCGAGATTTCATGCGCCTCGGATGTTTCCAACGCATGTTGCTGCGCGGTCTGCTGAATGCGTTCCAGCACGGCCATCAGTTGCGCGCGGGCCGCCTCGGAAT
>JAYWAX010000503.1:0-3775 GCA_043782125.1 Acetobacteraceae bacterium
CCCGGTCGAGCCGTGCCATGACGGGCAGAGGCACAGCGGCGTCGTTCAAGCGATTGCCCCCAGGCTAACGGATATGCCCAAAGGGATATGCCCAAAGGGATATGCCCAGAGGATGTGCATCGCCGGTTGGACATTCCCGGCCCAAGGACGCAACATCGTTTCAGACCGCGAGGTTCGGGCGGGAGGGAAACATGAAAGTTGGGATTTTACAGTTTTTCGGCTGGCGCGATCGCACGGTGCCGCTGAACTCGGTCTACGAAACGGCACTGGAGCGCTTCGAAATCATGGACAAGACGGGGTATGACGCCGTCTGGCTCGCCGAGCACCATTTTTCCAGTTTCTCGGTTTGCCCGTCCGTTCACATGATGGGGACGATGGCGGCGGCGCGCACCAAACGGTTGCGGATCGGCACGGCCGTGTCGCTCGCGCCGTTTTACAACCCGCTGCGCCTGGCGGAGGAGGTGGCGTTGCTGGATGTCCTGTCGGGCGGGCGGGTCAACTGGGGCGTGGGGCGCGGCTTCGAACGCAGCGAATTCGCCGCCTTCGGTATTCCGGGCGACGAAAGCGCGGCACGGTTCCATGAAACGGTGGACATCGTGCTGAAAGCCTGGACCAATCAACACGTGAGCCATCAGGGCCGCTTCTTCCAATACGAAGGCGTGGAAGTGCTGCCGAAGCCGATTCAGGCGCCGCACCCGCCGGTCTGGATGGCCGCGTCCTCAATCCCCGCGATCGAATGGGCCGCCAGTCAGGGGCACTCGATTTTAATGGACCCGCACTCCTCGCGTAACGATCTGATCCGCAAGCGGCGGCATTACACGGCGAAAATGACGGAAGCCGGGTTCTCCGATGCGGGCCGGATCATTCCGATGTCGCGCCTGGTCGCGGTGGACGAGACCGAGGAAAAGGCGCGGGCAGTGGCAAAGCGCGTGGCGGAATGGACCGTCGGCGCTTATGTCGGGCCGAAACACGCCAATGTCAGGCAGGAGGCCCGGGATTTCGGCGGCAAGGACCCGATCGATTATTATCTCGACGACGTCATGATCCACGGCACGGCGGAAAGTGTGGTCGATCAAATCCAGGCGTTCGGCGCGGAGATCGGCATGAATTATCTGATGGCGGCACCCATGAGCGGTCGTTCGTTCCGGCTGTTGACCGATAAAGTGTTGCCAAAATTAATCGGGTAACGGGAAAAACACGATGTCAAGCCCGCTGCCGTTCCTTGCCGCGGCGCGGGCGACGTCCAGAAACGCGCGGACGAAGATTTCCAGCTCGCCAGTCACGCCGGGGAGCAGACGTTCGAGCAACGGAATGACCACGCGTGGATTGTATTCAGCGGGCGGCGGTTTGGGGAGCGCCGCGACCAGACCCGCGCGCGTCAGCGCATCCCAGACCGGCGCGTCGAATTCGGCGGTGGTCCAGTCGTAACCGCCATACAGAAAAATATCGGGGTCATCGGATTCATGGATAAACCCAACCAGACCGATGGCGGGCGGCTCGGGTTCGGGATACAAGCCAAGGGCCATCGTGTGTTATCTCCGTCCCATCCTGACGTTCCGGCGAGGTCAGTTTGCATCCATCCGTGACCGTCCGCCTCCACCCGGAGGATTATAAGGCTCTTACGCCGGATATACGTCCCGTCCAACTCCGTTACGCCGCCCTCGGGACCGCCGTACTGGGCTGCGTTTTGGGCGGCGGCGCGGCGACCCTCGTGGCCTGGAACGTCAACGAAGACTGGGCTTTGCCGATTTGGTTGGCCGGCGCCCTGGCCGGCGCACTGGTGTTCGTGTTTGCCGGTGCCCGCCGGTTCGAACGCGGCACAGCGAAGCCGGCGGATGACACCGGACCGATGACGCTGACGGTCACCGAAGACGGGCTGACCGTCGAAAACGAGGACTTCGTCGCCCGCCACGTCTGGCGGTCGTTCAACGTCGTGGACCAGACCCCAGACCATGTCATTATCAGAACAAGGCAATCCGGCGTCTTCATCGTCCCCCGGCGCGACTTCGCCGCCGCGGCCGATGTCGAGACCTTCGTGGCCGCGCTACGGGCCGGCATCGCGCGCGCCGCGAAAACCACGCTATGATCGGCGCCCCAACCGAAAGGACCCCTCCATGTCGCTGAGCCGCGCCTTCGCCGCCTTCGTCGCGGACCTGAAATACGAGGACCTGCCGAAACCGGTGATCGACCGCGCGAAGGGCGTCATCCTTCAGGCCATCAGCTCCGCTCTGGTCGCGCACGACATGCCGGCGACAAAACAGGCCCTCGCCATCATGCGGGAGGAAGACGGCGGTGGCGGCGGGGTCGCGACGGCTTTGTGCTCGGGCGAGAAATTCACCAAAGCCGGGGCCGCGTTTGTCAACGCCGAAATGATCTTCGCGGGCGGCAAATGGGACACGTTCCGCATGCTGACCCATCCGGGCATCGCCATCATGCCGGCTGCGCTGACGGCGGCGGAGGTCACGGGGTGCTCCGGCAAAACCTTCATCGCCGCCATCGCCGCCGCCTACGAAGTGCTGGAACGCATGGCGTCCGAGTTCATTCCGACCGTGATGTCGCGCGGGTTTCACGCCGGTCCGGTGTTCGGCATTTTCGGCGCGGCGGTGGCGGCGGCGAAAATCCATGGGCTGGACGCCAACCAGATCAACGCGGCGATCGCGCAATGCGTGAACCTCGCCGCGGGAAATCTGGAGGGGATTCGCAGCGGCGGGAAATCGTTGCGCGAGGGCGGCGCGGTGCGCAACGCGCTGCTGGCGGTCGCGCTGGCGCGCCACGGCACACCGGGCGGCGAAACGACGCTGGAGGGTGAGGCGGGGTTTTATCATTCATACGCCGGGAACAATCTCGGCGTGCTGCGGTACAGCTTCACCGGGAAAAATCGCGCCGATATCTCCAAAATCGCCGATGGTCTCGGGCAGGAGTGGATTTTCCTGGAAACATTGTACCGTGTGTATTCGACGGCGGGGTATAACATCGCCCATGTCGATGTCACGGCAAAGCTTTGCGCCGAAAACGGGATAAAATACGAAGATATCGACCGAATCGAAGCGGTGGTGAACTGGCTTGAAACGGAATATCCCAGCCCGGCGTTTCCGGTGCGACGGATCGATATCCCGCCGAAGCCGGGTTCGACGCAATATTTCACCGCATACGGCGCCGTGACCGGCGGCTATCCCTTGCTGCGTGGCGGCGAGCCCGCGCCAGGGGAAACCGATCCCCCGGAAGTGCTGGACCTGATGCACCGCGTGACGATCGTTCCCATGGCGAACCGGACCCTGTTCGGCCCGCGTATTTCCATCTTCACCAAAGACGGACGCGTCTTCGTCAAGGAAGGCACTGGACGCGAGTTCATCTGGAACTTCGAAGACGAGGCCGATCGCATCCGGCCCGTCGCCGACGGCCTGGCCATTACCCCGGAACGCTACGAGGGTCTCATCGATGCCATCCGCTCTCTGGAGACCGAGGATGTGGCGTGGGAGCCGCTGATCATGCTGACCATCCCTGCCTGACACCCTGTGCAATCGCTTGAATTTGGCCACGTGCCTGTCCCCGTCATGGCACGGTTCGACCGGGCCATCGGAACCGGCGCCAGCGGCTCCGTTCGCGAAGAAATCGCCGCGTGGGATCATCCGGTGCCTTCATCGCGATGCGGTACCGCTCCGGATGGCCCGGTCGAGCCCTAATCGATTCTCACATCTCGTTCCATAACCGATCCAAGCAACCGCCCCGCGTGTATGGCATGGAACCGTTCCATCCCACGGTGCATGACAATCGG
>JAYWAX010000504.1:0-3767 GCA_043782125.1 Acetobacteraceae bacterium
AATGGTCGATAAGAGCGTTGCTCTGGTGATAGATTAGTCCCGGATCGGGCGGGTGGGGATGGCACCTTACCCACGCGTCGCAGATCAACTAAAGTATCCCATGCGCGCCCCGCATCCTCAATCAGATACTGGAGATAATCGATGCCAGCGAGAACCGGGACCGCCTACCTCAGCGGCCTCAAAGACGACCGCGCCATCTGGGTAGGCGGCGATCGGGTGACCGATGTGGTGTCCCACCCGGCCTTCGCCGGGGCGGCGCGGGGCATGGCCGCGGTGTTCGACATGCAGCACGAATGCGCCGCCGATTGCCTGTTCCCCGACCCAGAAACCGGGGAGGCGATCGCTGTCAGCCACATGATCCCGCGCTCGCCCGCAGACATCGAACGGCGGCATCGCGGTTTGCGGCGTATTTCAGAGCACACCGTCGGCGTCATGGGCCGCACCCCCGATTATATGAACGTCACCTATGCCGGGTTCGCCGGTTGCGCGCATGAATGGGCCGAGCATGGCAACGAGGCAGGCGCCGCCCGTCAGGTCGAATATCAGAAATTCATACGCCGCAACGATAGCTGCCTGACTCACACACTGATTCACCCCACGATCGACAAGGCCAGGGACGAAGCGCCGGGTCAGGAAAACGACGTCATTCTGCGAAAAATCGCCGACACCGAACACGGTATTATCGTGCGCGGCGCGCGCATTCTGTCCACTCTGGCGCCGTTCGCCGACGAACTCGCCGTTTATCCCGGCCGCCCGATTCCGGAAGGCGGCGATAAGTTCGCCGTGTCGTTCTGCATTCCCATGGCGACGCCTGGCCTGAAATTTATTTGCCGCGACAGTGTCGCAGGAACCGAAAATAAATTCGATTTTCCGTTGTCGTCCCGTTTCGACGAACAGGATGCTTTTCTGATTTTCGACGACGTGGAAGTACCGCGGGACCGCTTGTTCATCGATGCCAACTTAAAGGTCTACAACCAGGTCATGACGCGCAGTTGGAATTCCAACGTCATGCAGCAAACCATGGTCCGCGCTTCCACCAAGCTCGAATTCGCATGGGCGCTCGCGACCGCCATGGCCGAGGCGATCGGCGACAAGAGCCCAGTTGCGCAACAAATGCTGGGCGAACTTTGGAGTTACGCCGAACTGGCCCGCGCCGCCGTAGAAAACGCCGAGGACCGGCCGAAAAACTGGGGCGCGCCGGGCGGTGCAGAGGTGTGGTTTCCGGGCGCCGATCCGTTGTCCGCCCTGCGCGCCACCATGCCGTTCTGGATGCCGCGCGCCAATGAGATCGTCAAACTGCTTGGCTCGCACAACCTGTTGGCCACGCCGACCTGGCACATGATGAACAATGCCGATCTGCGCCCTTACATCGACAAATACCTGCGTGGCGCCAACGATACCACTGCGGAACGGCGTATCCGTCTGTTCCGCCTCGCCTGGGATTACGCTGGCACCGCGCTCGCGTCACGGGTCGAGTTGTACGAACGGTTTTATCTGACCTCGGGCGCGCGCAATCAGCAACGAGCCCAGGGATTGGCGAAACGAGATCGGGCGATGGCGCTGGTGGAGCGGTTTTTGCGGGAACCTCCCGAATAGGGGGATTTGCGTTCGCGCGGCCATGGTGCGACGATCGATTGCCATTAGAAGCGATCATCGAAAACAAAAGAGGAACGTGCCATGACCCGCGCCTACCATGTGATCGACGCCGACGGCCATATCCTGGAGCCGCTCAGCCTCTGGGACGACTATATCGACCCGAAATTCCGCGACCGGGCACCCCGGCTGATTCGCGACAATGACGGCAAGCAGCGTTTGCTGGTCGATCAACAGATTCTCGGCAGCAAGAAGGGCATGGGCGCGCTTGGCGCGGTTGGTGCCCGCGACGGCGTCGTGGTTGACGACGCGATGGAATACGAACAGGGCCGCAAGGGCGGGTTCGACCCGCATGCGCGTATTCCCGACATGGATCAGGACGGCATCGACGCCGCCTTTTTGTTCCCCAGCGTTGGCCTGTTCTGCGGCGCGGTGAAAGACCCGGCGCTGGCCGGCGCGGTCGCCAACGCTTATAACCGGTGGCTCGCCGATTACTGCAAGCCGTATCCCGACCGTTTGTTCGGCGTCGCCATGATCCCGCTGCAATCCGTCGATTATGCCATATCCGAAATGAAGTTTGCCCGCGAGAAACTGGGCATGAAAGCCGCCTTCATCCGGCCCAACCCGTACAGCGAAAAGATGGTCGATCGGCCGGAATACGACCGGTTCTGGTCGGCGGCCGAAGATCTCGACATGTCCGTCTGTTTCCATGAAGGCGCGGGTGCGGGCATGCCGCAGGTTGGCACCGACCGGTTCGAAGGCCGTGGCGCGCGCCACATCGTTTCGCACACGATGGAAATGATGATGGCCTGTCTGGCCGTGGTCTGGGGCGGCGTGTGCGACAAACATCCGAAGCTGCGTGTTGGCTTTCTGGAATCCGGCGGTGGCTGGGTAGCGCCCTGGCTGGATCGCATGAACCGTCATTACGATGACATCGGCTTCAACGATTCCGGACTTTCGATGCGGCCCAGTGAAATATTCGAGAGGAATTGCTGGATTGCGTTCGAACCGGTGGAAACCAGTTTGCGCGTTCTGGCCGAGCATATCGGCCCGCACAAAATTCTTTGGGCGACCGATTACCCGCATCCCGACGGCTTCTTCCCGGGCGCGCCGGACATGGTGCGCGGCCTGCTTGGCAATGCCTCGCCGGAAACGGTCAGGCAGATCATGTCGGGCAGCGCGATGAAGTTTTATGGGCTGAACTGAGGGGCGCTTGCCGGGGCGCCGTCAAAATGGAATCCTCTCCGTCCGCGCAGACGGAGAGGGAACGCCGTGATCGAACAAACACTGGACATCGTCACCAAGGATGGGGCGATGGAGACATTTGTTGTCCACCCCGACCGCGGCGCCCACCCGCCTGTGCTGATGCTGATGGATGCCCCGGGCATCCGTCAGGAACTTTACGACATGGCGCGCCGCCTGGCCGCCACGGGCTTCTACGTGATGCTGCCAAATCTTTATTACCGCGCGGGGCGCGACACAAAATACGGACCCGAGGTGCTGACCAAAGGCAGCGCCGAGCAGGCCCGTATGCGCGCCGTCCGCACCAAAATGACCATTCCCCCGGTCATGGAGGACGTCGCCGCGATGTTCGCGCATATCGACTCGCAAGCCGCCGCAAAGCCCGGCCCCGTGGGAACGCATGGCTATTGCATGAGCGGTCCGTATTCTTTGGCTGCCGCCGCCCGTTACCCGGATCGTATCGCCGCCGCCGCGTCGTTTTACGGCACCTGGCTGGTGTCGGACAACGCGGAAAGCCCGCACCTCAATTTGGGCAAAGCCAAAGGCGAACTCTACATCGCCTGTGCCGAGCACGATGAACTCGCGCCGCTGCCGATGGTCGCGGAACTGAAGGCGCTGTTCGACGCGTCGAAAAATCCGGGCGAGCTGGAAATGTATCCGGAAGTCCATCACGGCTACGCTTTCCCGCAACGCTGGTGTTACGACCAGCCCGCGGCCGAACGTCATTGGGAACGTTTGATCGCGCTCTATCGCCGCTGTCTCGGCTGATCCCGGCCATATCCCTGAATTCGGAGGCGGTGGCATGAGTCGCGGATACCTCGTGTTCGTTATTGCGCTTACTTTCATGTGCAACGTGTTTCTCGGCGAGGAAACACGCGCCATCAGCCTGTCCACGCCGATGATCCTGAAGGAATTCGGCATCACCCCGACCC
>JAYWAX010000505.1:0-3766 GCA_043782125.1 Acetobacteraceae bacterium
ATGACACGAATGGTTGGCAACCGCGGATCATTATTTCCGGCCGCGGGTGCAAGGCCCCTGCATGAACGCACAACTTTGGTTCGCACCCGGCCAAGCCACCGCAGGGTAAGGACCGGAACCATCGCGTGGTAAGGAAGAACCATGACGGGGTTCAAGCCAGGCCACCGCGGGGTAAGGGCGGGTTTCTCCTCTCCCGCCGCCCATCTCGCCTCCGCTTGGCCCAGGAGCCGTATCGCATGACATCGAAACCGCGTACCGGGCGCCGCGCGGCGCTCATAGGCCTCGCTGCCACCTGGGCTTTGGCCGGTTGCGCTGCCGTCCCGGGCTCACGCGCGGCGGCGGGCGGCACCCCGGGCGGCCGCCTGACCGGGGTTCTGGACGGCATGGACGTCGAGTCGCTCTGGCTGCCGGGTTATCCGATCGCGTGGCGCACCGGGCGGGCGAGGGGACCCATCCAGACCACGCCCGGCGGTCATACGCATTGCAGCGCCTTCGCGGCGGCGGCGGCGGATCGTCTGGGGATTTACCTGCTCCGCCCGCCCGAACACGGGCAAAACTGGCTCGCGAATGCGCAGGAAGAATGGCTGAACGGCGCGCCCGGGGGACGCGTGACGGCGCGAGAGGCCGGCTGGGAACGGATCGGGCGGCTGGCCGAACCCGGCGCGGCGCAATCCGCGATCGCGCGGGCAAATGAGGGCCATCTGGTTCTCGCGATTTATTTTCAACCGCCGCGCGACGGCAGGCAGCGGTCCGGGCATGTCGCCATCGTGCGGGCCAGTGAAAAACCGGGAGATCGTGTGCGGGAAGAGGGGCCGGATGTCATGCAGGCGGGCGGTCAAAACCACCGATCCGTCCCCCTGCGCGCCGGATTCGCCGCACACCGCGACGCCTGGGCCACCGGCGCGATCGAGTTCTTCTGGAACCACGCCACCGCGTGATTGTCTGCCCGCTGGCATGACCCTGCCGGCGTGGTACTCCGGCGCCGGAGCCAGGGACCAACTGACACCGGAAAGGCCAGCCGCGCCGCCGCCGTGCGCCCAGAAATGGACGCGCGGCGAGACAATGCGCGCGCCACCCAGCCCCCAGGTGACAGCATGGCCGCGTCCCGCTTGAATACAGGTATGGATGTTCCAGCCGCCCCCGCCCCGTACCGGACCCAGCCGCCGGTCATTGTTGCCCGTCCGGCGTCGCAGACGACGCCGCTGGTGTTCGCCTCGCCGCATTCGGGCCGCCAATATCCGGCCGAATTCCTCGCTGCCTCGCGGCTCGACGCACTGGGGCTGCGGCGAAGCGAGGACAGTTTCGTCGAGGAATTGTTCGCCGCCGCCGTGGGCCACGGCGCACCGCTGATCCACGCGACCTTTCCGCGGGCATGGTGCGACCCGAATCGGGAGCAATGGGAACTCGATCCGGCGATGTTTTCCGAGATTTTGCCGGATTGGATCAACACCACCAGCGCCCGTGTCAACGCCGGACTGGGCACCATCGCCCGCGTGGTGTCCTCGGGCGAGTCGATTTATCGCGAGAAGCTGACGTTCGCGGAGGCGGAACGGCGTATCGTGGCCTGTTGGACGCCGTTTCACGAGACACTGGCGGCGCTGATCCAGGGGACGCGGGCGGTGTTCGGACAATGCGTGTTGATCGATTGTCATTCGATGCCGTCGCATGTTCCCGTCAGCGGGCGCGGCGACCGGTTGGCGGACATCGTGTTGGGGGACGCGCACGGGACGTCTTGCGCGCCGTATATCATCCGTTTCGTGGAACGGAAATTGGTCGATCTCGGTTATCGCGTGCGCCGCAACGATCCTTATGCCGGCGGTTATATCACGCGCCATTACGGGCGCCCGCGGGACCACGTCCACGCGTTGCAGATCGAAATCGCCCGCGACCTTTATATGGACGAAACGAAGTTCGAACATTCCCCGGGTTTCGCGGAAACGCGGCGGGATCTGACCGCGCTGATAGAGGCACTGGCGGCGGAAGCGTTACGGCTCAGCCGGCATTGACCGAAAAAGGATACCAATTCATGCGCCGCCGCCATTTTCTTGCTGCCTTGCTTCCGGTTGCCGTCTGGTTTTCGGGCACGGCATGGGCGGCCGACACCGGCAAGGCCCAGCCGGAACTGCCGAAGGAAAAGCTGACGATCGCCGTGCGCGGCGGGGCCGAACATGTCTTCAACGTCGAAATGGCGCTGACGCCGGATCAGCAGGAGGTGGGCGAAATGTTCCGCCCAGCTGTGCCGGCCGATGGGGGCATGTTGTTCGATTGGGGCATTCCGCGGGACTCGTCGATGTGGATGCGTAACACGCTGGCGTCTCTGGATATGATTTTCATCAATGCCGACGGCACGATTCGCGCGATCGCGGAGAACACGGTGCCGGAAAGCCTCGCGGTGATTTCCAGCCGGGGACCGGTGAAGGCGACGTTGGAAGTGGCGGCGGGGACGGCGGCGCGGCTGAACATCAGGGTGGGCGACGTGGTCCGACAGCGGATTTTCGGCAACGCGAAGTAACCGCTTCGCGCGGCGTTTCTCACGATCGAGGCCAGTGCTACGCGCCCTTGTCCTGGCCCGCGGGGCGTGTACGATGGCGATGTAGCGAGGTACGTGTGTCATGAGATATCGCTTCTGGGTCGCTCAGGCCTGTTTGTTTCTCGCGTTACTGCTGACCAGCGGATGTACGACCGGTGTGCTTTCCTGCGGGCCGCCAGTGCGCGGTGTTAAGGAGGCGTGGCCCCACGACATCGGGCAATACAAGCATATCGTCGTGGTCATCGAGGAAAATAAAGATCCTGAAGACATATTCTGCCGGCATTGCGCCCCATTTTTGAACAAACTCGCGGGTGAGGGTGCGTCGTTCACCCAAATGTTCGGAGAAGAGCATTTAAGTCAGGGAAATTATTTGTGGCTGTTTTCCGGATCCAACCACGGGGTTGGATACTTCGATTCGCTGCGCCAATCGCCGATTGACGCGAATAACCTTGGCCGTGCCCTTGGGAAAAAGGGACTTGGTTTCACAGGTTACGTTGAAAGTCTGCCGGAAGACCTCAGTACCGGCCTTAGCCCCCCGGGTTGCACGTTCCACGATTGCGTGTATGGCCGGAAGCACGTTCCCTGGCTCAGCTTCAGCGATTTCGCGAACGACTCCCAGCACACCAAATCTTTTGAGAAATCCTGGCCCCGGGACGGCCGCTTCGATGAGCTTCCTACCGTGTCCTTCGTTGTTCCCAATCTCAATCACGACATGCATAACCCGCCGGATACAAGAAGTGTCGCCGCCGGAGACGCATGGCTCGAGGATAATCTCGGGCGCTATTATGAGTGGGCGAAAAAGCATAACAGCCTGCTGATCGTGACCTTCGACGAGAATAAGGCTACGAATTTTATCGGTTCGACCGACCCGTATGCCTCTTCAGGCCTCGAAAGCCCGTATTTACGGGCGCGGCGCAACAGAATTCCAACGATCTTCGCCGGGGCCAGGATAAAACACCGGGAAGGCGGTTACAGCGAAGGGAAGGGCATCACCCATGTCAACATACTTCGAACGATCGAGGCGATGTACGATGTGGACGATGTCGACATATCCGGCGGGCAGCAGGGGTGCGCGGCGGCGGCGGGGATAACCGATCGTTTCATCGAGGATGTGTTCGAGCGGAGCCAGCCCTTGACCGCGCGGCCGGTCAGGTAATCACTGGGCCGGGGTCGCGATCGACGCCGCGCGGGATGCGTGGCGGCCGTTCGCGCATCCCGTTCACCGCGATCGTGCCA
>JAYWAX010000506.1:0-3762 GCA_043782125.1 Acetobacteraceae bacterium
CCCCCACGGCCTCCAGGGCGCCACCATCGTATTCCCCTTCCCGAGCGTCGGCGCCACCGAGAACCTGCTGATGGCCGCCAGCCTCGCCACCGGCCAGACCGTGCTCGCCAACGCCGCGCGTGAGCCGGAAATCTCCAACCTCGCGGAATGCCTGGTCGCCATGGGCGCCCGCAACACCGGCATCGGCACCGACCGGCTGATGATCGAGGGGGTGCGCGCGCTCCACGGCGCCAGCCATGCGATCATTCCCGACCGCATCGAAACCGGCTCCTACGCCTGTGCGGCGGCTATTACCGGCGGCGCGGTGCATCTGCGCCACGGCCGGCTGGAGCATCTCGGCGCGGTGATCCGCACGCTGCACGACGCCGGCGTCGAAATAGCCGAAACCGGCGATGGCCTGACCGTCAGGCGCCTGAACGGGCTGCACGGCATCGACTTCATCACCGAGCCCTATCCGGGCTTTCCGACCGACATGCAGGCGCAATTGATGGCGCTGATGTGCGTCGCCGACGGCGCCTCCATGATCACCGAAAACATCTTCGAGGACCGTTTCGGCCACGCCGACGAGCTTCGGCGGATGGGCGCGAACATCAAGGTGCACGGCGCCTCCGCCATCGTCCGCGGCAACGCCGGCGGCCTTTCGGGCGCCCCGGTGATGGCCAGTGACCTGCGGGCCAGCTTCGGCCTCATCGTCGCTGGCCTCGCGGCGTCGGGCGAAACCACCGTTAACCGCGTCTACCACCTCGACCGCGGCTACGAAGCCGCCGAGCAGAAACTGGCGGCATGCGGCGCCGATATTGAACGCGTCGCGGGGTGACGGCGGCGCGTGCTCCTTTATCGCCTGCGCGTTGTGTGATCCCGGGATGAGATGGTGCGGATTGATTTTGAAGATGGGCGGAGCCACGCAATGACCGATCCCGCTTATGCCGACACTCAGATCCGTTCGATCCTGCAGCGCGTCAGGACGGTTGCCATGGTTGGCGCGTCGTCGAACTGGAATAGGCCGAGTTACTTCGTCATGAAGTATCTTCAGAGCAAGGGATATCGGGTGATACCGGTCAATCCGGGCACGGCTGGGCAGGATCTGCTGGGTGAGACGATCTATGGATCGTTGCGTGATATTCCGGTTCCGGTCGATATGGTGGACGTGTTTCGTGCGTCCAGCCAGGTCGGGCCGGTGGTGGATGATGCGATTGCCATTGGCGCCAAGGTGGTGTGGATGCAATTGGGCGTGCGCAACGACGCGGCAGCGGCGGTGGCGGAGGCGGCGGGCATCGAGGTGGTGATGAACCGTTGCCCGAAGATCGAGTTCGGGCGGCTGGGCGGCGAGTTGTCGTGGAGCGGGGTGAATTCGGGCATCATTCGCAATCGCCCGCCGGCGCCGCCGATCGCACCGCGGGGACGCGAAGCGAGTGCACCCGCGGGAAATCGGAATTATGGCATCGAAACGCTTGCGGTGCATGCTGGGGCGGCGCCCGATCCGGTGACCGGGGCGCGTTCGACGCCGATCTACCAGACGACTTCGTATGTGTTCGACACTGTCGAACACGCGGCGTCGTTGTTTAATCTGCATAATTTCGGCTACGTGTATTCGCGCCTTGCCAATCCGACCGTTTCGGTTCTGGAGGAACGGATTGCCACCCTCGAGGGTGGCCGGGCGGCGGTGGCGGCGGCGTCGGGACATGCCGCCCAGTTCATTACTTTCTTCACGCTCCTGGAGCCCGGCGATGCGTTCCTCGCCTCGCGCAATCTTTATGGCGGGTCGCTCACACAGTTCTCACTGTCCTTCAAGAAGCTTGGCTGGCACTGCACCTTCGTCGATCCAACCGATCCGGAAAATTTCCGCAAGGCGATGAAACCGGGGATGAAGGCGATTTTCGTGGAGAGCCTGGCCAATCCTGGCGGCATCGTCGTTGACCTGCAGGCGATTGCCGATATCGCGCATGCCGCGGGAATTCCGCTGATCGTGGATAACACGCTGGCGACGCCGTATCTGTGCCAGCCGTTTGCGTGGGGCGCCGATATTGTCACGCATTCGACGACGAAATTCCTGGCCGGACATGGCAATTCATTGGGCGGCGTGGTGGTGGAGTCGGGGAAATTCGATTGGGCGCAGGGCGGAAAATTCCCCGGGATGACGGAGCCGGAGCCGGCTTATCACGGCCTGAAATTCTACGAGAACTTTGGCGATTTCGCTTTCACCACCAAGGCCCGCGCCGTGGCGTTGCGTGATTTCGGGCCGACAATGGCACCGATGAACGCGTTCCTGACCATCACCGGCATCGAGACGTTGCATGTGCGCATGGATCGTCACGTCGCCAACGCGCACAAGGTCGCGGCGTTTCTGGCTGACCACCCGCGCGTCGCCTGGGTGTCGTATGCCGGCCTGCCGGGCAGCCGGTTCCATGATCTGGCGAAGAAATACCTGCCCAAGGGCGCCGGCGCGGTGTTCACGTTTGGCGTGCGGGGTGGCTATGCGGCGGGCACGAAACTCGTGGAATCCGTGAAGCTGTTTTCCCACCTTGCCAATGTCGGCGATACCCGCAGCCTGATCCTGCATCCCGCCTCGACGACGCATCGCCAGCTCAGCGACGAGCAGCGCATGGCGGCGGGGGCGGGGGATGATGTGGTGCGGCTGTCGATCGGGCTGGAGGCGGCGGATGATCTCATCCGCGATCTCGATGAGGCGCTCGCGGCGGCCTGATCGGGCCGCTCATAATTGTGTACGGTTCGGGGTGCGCTCCCGCGGTATTTTTGCTTGATAATCCCGTAACGGCGATAGCAATCTGCGTTATAAACAAGATGCTGCGCCGTCACATCCGGAGAATCCTGCTCCCGGGCCGACTTTGGCGCGGAGCGTTTGGGAGGCAAGCCAATGGCGGACGAAAAGAGAGCGTGGCTGCGACTGCTCGGCGTGACGTCGCTGAGCGCGACAGCGCCGAACGACGCGGGTTCGGCCAAGGGCGGACCAGGCGATGTCATGCTCGCCGATCCGCCGGCGCCGGCCGACGCGGCGACGTCCAGCGCCACGGCCACGGTCCCCACACCGAAGAACACCGGTCGCGACGCGGCGACGCAGCCCGGCAAGGGCGGCCAGCGCAGCGACGCCCAGTTCGCCGTGGACGAAGGTGGCGAGGAGGTGCTCAACATCGGCGGCCCCTCCAGCGCCCAGCCGAACTCCGCCAAGGACGCGCCAGCGCAGCCCACCAGGGGCGGTAAGGCCGATGACTCCACGGCCGGAACCAAAGAACTGGACGCGGAAATCGATGAACTGAAGGAAGAGGTTGCGGAACTGGAAGCCGCCGAAAAACAGCTCGATGCGGATATCGCAGCCATCGATAGCGACATTGCCGCCAACGCCGAGCCGCCGCCCGCCACCTCGCAATCCAACCTGCCGCAATCGCCGCCCGCGCCGGAGACTACGGCCGCCGAAAACCCTGAGATCGCGGAGCTGCTCGACGTCGTCGCCGCCTTCGGTGCCCAGAATCCGCCGGCCAATAGCCCCCAGGCCCAAGCCCTCTCGCTGCAAACCCCATCGCCGTCCGCCGACGCGCCCAACCCGGATATCGCCGCGGCCGCGCCGTCGCCCGCGGCGGCGGCCACGGCCGACCTCGGGGATGGCGCACCGAACGCGGTACCCGATAGCGCCCAAGCCGGGCAGACCCCGCCCGGCAAGAACGAACTCACCGGCGATTCGCTGAATATCCCTGGGATCCCGATCCCGATCCCCTGCTGTGGGAGCGCGACCGTGCGTTGCGGCTG
>JAYWAX010000507.1:0-3756 GCA_043782125.1 Acetobacteraceae bacterium
CGGCGAACGGCAAGGCGTATTTCGGCGCGTCCGGTAGCCTCTGGTCGACGGATCAGCAATTCTCATTATGACAGGGGAGGGTAACATTCGGAGTCTGAAGGCGAGCCGTACGAAGCAAGGTTATACCAATCGTCACGTCCCTTGACTCATGGGGGGCTAGGAATCGCCCCTCGACTTCGATTCGATGCCTCAGGCCGCCATTTCGCGGCACGGGAGGCTCGAGTGGGTGCGGCGATCAAAATCACGCGGACGGATCACACCGCGACGGCCTTTCGTGTGCTGGCCGCGAAAAGCGATGATGCCCCGATGGTTCGGCGGCTTCTGGCCCTGGCGCTGACCCTGGAAGGACATGCCCGGCACGAAGCCGCGAGGCAAGCGGGAATGGACCGGCAAACCCTGCGGGACTGGGTCCATCGCTACAATGTCGAAGGGGTCGATGGCCTTCGGTCCATTCGGACCGGCGGCCATCCGGCCTCGTTGAACCCGGGACAAATGGCGGAATTGAAGGCGCTGACGATCAAGGGCCCCGATCCGGGGAAGGACGGGATCGTCCGCTGGCGCTGTGTCGACCTGCGCGACGAGGTGACCCGGCGGTTCACGGTCACGGTTTCCGAACGAACCATCGGCAGGTGGCTGCGCAAGCCCGGCCTGACGAGATTGCAGCCTCGCCCCTTTCATCCGAAGAAGGATCCGGTGGCGCAGGAGGACTTTAAAAAAAATTCCCGAGCCTGATGAAGGGGGCTTTGCTGGCCAGCACGTCCGCCGCGGGCAAACCGATTGAAATCTGGTTCGCCGACGAGGCCAGGGTCGGCCAGAAAGGCACCCACGCCCATGTCTGGGCGCCGGTTGGGTCGTGCCCCCTCATGGTGCGGGACAACCGCCACGATTCCGTACACATGTTCGGCGCCATTTGCCCGGCCCGGGGTGTGGGCGCCGCCATCATCATGCCGGCGGTCAACACGGAGGCGATGAACGAACACCTGAAGGAAATCAGCGCGCAGGTGGCGGACGGCGCTCACGCGGTCCTGGTCCTGGACGGTGCCGGCTGGCATCAACCGGGTGGGATGCTTCGCGTCCCGGACAACATCACCTTGTTGCCCCTTCCGCCCTACGCCCCCGAACCGAACCCGGTCGAAAACGTCTGGGAGTACCTGCGGGCCAACAAGCTGTGCGGCCTCGTTTGGGACACCTACGACGAGATTGTCGAGGCCTGCCGGGCCGCCTGGCAATTCCTGGTCGATGACCCGGATCGCATTCGATCGATCGGAACGCGTGACTGGGCATCGGTCAATGGTTAGGTCAGTTGGTATAACATAATCCACCTCCCTGTGATCGCAGGTTGTCGGCGCAAGGTTGAAATGTCACCTGGCGCGCAAAGTTGAGGTGACACTCCCTGGCGGACCCATCCCGTGCGAAACGGCATCGCAACCCTCCGCCGGGTGAGGACGAGGGGGTCAAGGGCCGAAGCCGGCACTTGCCGGTGCGCGTGGCGCAGCCCTTGAGGCCCTCGTCCTCACCCGGCATCCTGGGAATGCCGTGCGCCTATGATAAGCCCATCCTCCGCGAGTACGGAAAGCCCTCGTCCTCACCCGGCATCCTGGGAATGCCGTGCGCCCGGTCCTTGTTTCGGTCAGTCGCGGCCATAACCGCGTGGCGGTTCGATCGAGGCCAGTTCGCCCAGGTCAAGATCGGCGATCGCCTGAAGCGCTGTCGCGGTCGCCGTATCGCGCAACGAGTCCGGCAAGGCGTCGAGCCAGGCGGCATAGGCAGCCTGAAGGGCCAGCAATTCATTGACCGCGTCGTGCCAGCGCCGAGGCCGGGGCCTGCGGTCGGCGGGGTGCCGCATACGCACAACGACTGGCGCTTCTTGCTTATGACGCGCCCGATACCGGGCCTGCCGTTCGGCATTGGTCAGTGCCATCGCACCTTCGGGATCGCGGCCTTTTGGCATCGCCCTTCTCCGTTACGTAACGCTGTACAGGGGGAATGGTCAGGCAGGCGTCGAGGCAGGCCCTTTGCGCGGCGGGCGGCCTTTCGACGGAAGACCGGGAGCTTCCAGATTGTTGGGCGGGCGTTGCCGCGCGGCGTCCTTGCGCCGTTTGTGCGGCGGAAAGGCGGCCTGTTGCTCCTTCACCAGCGCCAGCACCGCGCCGAGACGTTTGTTTTCCACGATCGCACCGGGTTCCACGGTCTGAATTTTGTCGAACACCTGGAAGGGCAACGATATCCCTTCGAATTGAATCGCGAACCGGCCGTCCGGGTAATTCACGACCTCAACCTGTTTGCGAACCAGACCCCGGGCGAAAGGCGTTGGATCAAGCAGAAGCATCATCCGGTCATAATGCAGGGTCAGGTTGCGCGTGACCGTCCGTTCTTCCCGCCATGCGAGAATCTCGTCGAGATCGTCGGAGCGCGTCAGCTTCCGGTGCAGATCCTTGGTGTTCGCGGGCTCGCGGCCGAATCGTGCGTTGTGATCGGCGATGAACCCCGGCAAGAATGCATTCCCGGCCGCCATCGTCGAGACGTCCGCCAGACGCAGCTCCTTCACCAGCCGGTCTTGCAACGTGCCGAACGCCCGCTCGACCCGGCCCTTCGCCTGGGGGCTGTTGGCGCAGATGATGTCGATGTTCAGTGCCGACAGCGCACGGCCAAATTGCGTGATGCCGTCGCCATCCACGGCATCCCTTTTGTTCACCCGGAAAATGCCGTGCCTGTCGCTGTAAAACGCCACGGGCTTGCCGTGGGTCTCGAGATACGTACGCGCCGTGCGGAAGTAATCGAACGCCGATTCCGAGGTCACGAACCGCAGTTGCATCAACCGGCTCGTCGCGTCGTCCACGAAGGCGAGCAGCGTACAGCGTTCGCCCCGGTTCTCGAACCATGCATGGTCCGAACCGTCGATCTGCACCAGTTCACCCAGACAATCGCGCCGCCGACGCGGCTGATGAGGGGAGGGAAGGCGATGGCGCCGGTCGATCCACAGACCTTCGGCGATCATCCAGCCCCGCACCGTCTCCCGCGACACCGGACAGCCGTGATTCGCGGCAAGCTTCTCCGCCGCGAGGGTCGGGCCAAAATCCGCGTAGTGCTCCCGGATCAAGCCGATCGCCAGAGCGCGAACCGTATCGGGCAGGCGATTGTTGCTCGGCTTACCTCGCCGCCGCGACACCAGACTCACGGCACCATCGTGTTTGAGGCCGCGCAGCAGACGGAAAATCTGACGGCGGCGCAGACCCGTCAGCGCGCAGGCGTCCGCGACACGAAGACGGCCCGACTGGACCTGAGACAGAACCTCCAGACGGTTGAACTCTTGCTTGCTCATCGACACCACCGGCACGGCGCACCTCCCGGGACCCAGAAACCCGGGGCAGTGTCACCTCAACTTTGCGGAAGGGTGTCATCTGTATATTGCGCGTACAGTTCGCTGTGTCAGAAGGGGGATTATGGTAAACCGCGAACGACAAGGCCTACTGTTTCAAAACCCATCCCCCGCCGAACGGTCACGCGTGCAATTCACGCAACAGCCGGCAGACCCCGCCACCTCACCGCCTCCCGCCCATTGCACGCTTTCCGGCTCCCGGCATCACCCCACCGGCACCCGCACCACCGTCTCCCCCACCGTTCCACCCCCGCGCCTGACCACGATGTCGATCTCGCAGCCCAGGCGGGTCAGCAGGCGCAGGATGCGCCCGACCGGGACATCCCGGAACCGCCCCTTCAACAACCGCGACACATCCGGCCGCCCAATCCCCATCG
>JAYWAX010000508.1:0-3745 GCA_043782125.1 Acetobacteraceae bacterium
CTTTGAAAGGAACCCAGACCACGGACATACTTGCATTACCAACACGAACATTTTCGGTAGTAAGTTGCTCGTTCGCGGCCTCTCCAAAACGCCGGCGCATAGGTGATGCTGGCGAGGTCGAAATCGTAACTGTGACAGATCGAGTTGTACTCGTACTGATATGTGTTATCTGGGTTGCAGAGGCCACCACGTATTTTGGATGCTGCCATTTTTCGCTAAGCTGTGCCTGCTGGCTCGCGGCCACCTCCTCGATAGCAATTATTGCAGCATCCAAACCAACATGTAAAAATTCCTTTCCGGCGTTGTATCCGGCGAGCTTTTGATGGACCGACCTTTCAACGGCCGCAGGGTTTCGGACCCGACATAGGAATACGCAGAAAAACGGCAAAGGGACACCCGTGTGACTTGAAAGCTCCGCGACCCGCTCCTGAACAGTATTCTTCGTAAACCCGATCTTAAGGACATTTGGCATCCGCTCATTTTCCAATGCGTATATCCAACCGGTGGCGTAAGTCGCGGGCATCCCATTTGCGTTGCTGTCCATGCTACATCCCCCCGCGTACGCGCCCAAAAAAGCGAATCATACTTTACCACTGCGGCGCATCTGCTACCGATGTCAAGCAAAATGTAAACGTTGCGTGCGATCCTTCGTCAGGTCGAGATCGATCCCGACGTGTTCCTGAGTAAATAGACAATCATAAAAAGATACCACCCAGCTTACAGCCCCGACGCCACCGGCATCTCCAACACCGTCTTCCCCATGGACCGCCGCTCCAACACATTCTCCATCGCATTTCGAAAATCCCGCAGCGGGAAGCTGTGCGATGTCACCGGCCTGATTTTCCCCTCGCGGTACAGCGCGAATAACCGTTCCATCACGTCGTGCATTTCCGGCCCGTGCTTGCTGCGGCGCGAAGTATCCTGTCCCCAACCGGTATAAACCCCAAAGTTCAACCCCAGGACGGACACATCCTTCACCAGCACGATATTCGCCGGGATGTGCTGCACCCGCCCGCCCGCGAACCCGATCACCAAAATTCGTCCGCTGTTCGCGACGCACCGTAGCGACAGATCGAACGCGTCCCCGCCGATCGGGTCGAACACAACATCCGCGCCTCGCCCGAGCATCCCCTTCAGCGCCGCCAGCGCCGTCGCGGAGGGGAACAGCACGGTCCGATCAGCCCCATGTTCCCGCGCCAGAGCCAGTTTTTCCTCGGTCGAGGCGGTCGCGATCACGGTGGCGCCCAGGGCTTTACCGAGTTCGACGGCGGCGAGGCCGACGGCACCGGCGGCGCCATGCACCAACAACGTCTCGCCCGCCTGTAACCGCGCTTTCTGGGTCAGTCCGAAGAACGACGTGCCGTAGGACTGCGGCAATTGCGGCGCCACGCGGAGGGGCAGATCGTCCGGCAGCCGATAAACGGTCGAGGCATCGGTGACCGCGAATTCCGCGTGCCCGCCCCAATCCATGGACGACACGACGCGATCGCCCACTTTTAAGCGGGTCACGCCGGGCGCGACCCGATCGACAATGCCCGCCACCTCGGTCCCCGGCGAAAACGGCAACGGCGGTTTCCGTTGATACCGTCCCTCCGTTACCAGGCTGGTCGCGAACGACATGCCGGCGTAATGAACCGCGATGCGGACTTCGCCCGCCGCGACATCCGGGGCCGGTACGTCCTCCACCGCCAGATCGACATACGGCTTCCACGCATTGCAACGAACGGCGAGCATTGGGACCTCCTTACTTCGGCAGTTCGATGCCCGCCAGCGCCTGCCAGACCCGGATGACGAAGGCGTCGTCCTTCAACCCCTGCCCGTTCGCCGCCGCCGCCAGGAATAATTGATGTGCCGCTGACGCCATCGGCAGCGGGAAGGTCAGCCCGCGCGCCTGATCCAGCACGATGCCCAGGTCTTTCACGAAAATATTGACCGCCGAAAGCGGCGTGTCGTCGCCAGCGAGAATATGCGGCACACGATTTTGCCACATCCAGGAACTGCCTGCCGATTCCGAAATGACCTCGAACAGCGTCTTCGGGTCGGCGCCCGCACGAATACCCAGCGCCAGAGCTTCCGCCGCTGTCGCGATATGCACGCCCGCCAACAACTGGTTGACCATTTTCACCGTGCTGCCAACACCGATCTCGGTCCCCAGGCGCCAGACCTTGGAGGAAATCGCCTCCAGCACCGGCCCTGCTTTGTCGAACGCGGCATCGGACCCGGAGCCCATGACCGTCATCGTCCCCCCATGCGCGCCCGCCTTGCCGCCGGACACGGGCGAGTCGATCATCAGGAAGCCCGCATCCTCGATGCGCTTGCCCAGAGCGCGCGCGGCGTCGGGGGAAATTGTTGCGCAGCACAGAATCGCGGCGCCCTTGTTCAACCGGCTGAGGCAGCCGCGCGCACCGAACAGGACATCCTCCGTCTGCGCGGCATTGATGACGAACACCACCACCGCTTCGGTATCTGCCGGCAATTCGCCGGCCGACGCCACCACCCCGGCGCCCGCGGCGGCGAATTCGGCGCGCGCGGACTCGCGCGGTTCGCAGCCGGTTACGGCGTGACCCTTGCGATGCAGATTCAACGCGGCGCCCATTCCCATGGTGCCAAGGCCGATCACGCCAACTTTCATTTTTTTCCGCTCCCTATCGAATGCCGCGGAATCGCTCGACCGCGGCGACCAGCGCGCGGCGTATTCCCGGTTCCAACGCGGAATGACCCGCATCCGGCACAATCGTCAGCCTCGCCCCTGGCCATGCCCGGTGCAAGTCGAACGCGGTCACCATCGGGCAGATCATATCGTAACGGCCCTGCACGATTTCCGCCGGAATGGATCGGATCCGTTCCATATGAGCCAGCAGTCCGCCCTCTGGCAGAAACAGATTGTTATCGAAATAATATGCCTCGATCCGGGCCAGTCCCAACGCCGTCCTGTCCTGCGCGAAATTCCCGATCGTGTCC
The DNA here is from genome assembly GCA_043782125.1 of Acetobacteraceae bacterium. GTDB lineage: Bacteria > Pseudomonadota > Alphaproteobacteria > Acetobacterales > Acetobacteraceae > Rhodopila. The sequence goes on from JAYWAX010000508.1 coordinate 2,962, forward strand.
GGACTGGGCAGCAACGTGCTGCATGTACCCTCGAAGATCGACCAGGCGCGTGCGGCTGGTAAATGGATCGCCGGATCGGGATCGGTCAGCCGCCGCAGAAACGATCCCAGCAGATCGCCGCGCTCGGTCTCAGGCAAATGATTGACGAAAGCCGCGTGCGCGTCGGGGAACACGGCGGCAATGCCGTGCATGAACCATTCCACTTCCGACGGGCGGCCGAGAAATATTCCGCGCAAGACGCAGCCGGCGACCCGGTTCGGGTGCGCCTGCGCATAGGCCAGCGCCAGCGTCGAGCCCCAGGAGCCGCCAAACAGCAGAAACCGTTCTACGCCAAGATGAAGGCGCAATCGCTCGATATCCGCGACAAGGTCCGGCGTCGTGTTCGCGTCCAGGCCGCCCAAAGGCCTGGAACGGCCGGAACCGCGTTGATCGAAGATCACGATCCGCCAATGCGAGGGATCGAAAAACCGCCGATGCACCGGACCGGCCCCCGCGCCTGGGCCACCGTGCAGGAACAGCACGGGCACGCCGCGCGGGTTCCCCGATTGCTCCCAGTACATCACATGGGTCGGTGAGACCGGCAGGTAGCCGGTCTCGTAAGGTCCTATCTCGGGGAAGAGGTCGCCTCGGGCCATCGGCGGATCGTATAGGCGCGACGGGGCGGGCGAAACAGGTAATCGCCCGCCGCGCGCCTCAGCCCTCGCGCATCGCGCGGACTTTTTTCGCCGCCGGACGATCCCAGCACGCCGCGAGCCATTTTTGCGCGTGCGGCCATGCCGCCAGA
>JAYWAX010000509.1:0-10308 GCA_043782125.1 Acetobacteraceae bacterium
CCTCGGCCGCTCGTCCGATTCTGGCATGCGGGTAAGCTGTCCGGCCCATCGGGTCCGGATCGCCCGCCGCGCCGGAACGGATCGCCTCGGACGGACGCACGAACGACTTTCACCGGGCCACGCTCCTCAACCGGAGCGCGCCGTCCGCGTACCAGGATCAGATGACCCACCGCGCGCCGCGAACGACAGCGCTGAAGCCAGGAACCATCCAGACGGATGGCCCCCGGGCACGGCAGCACGCGCCCGCGAGGTGTCCTGTAACCGCGGACCCGGCCTCATTTTCAAGCCTCGCCATCCACCCATTATCCCGCGGTCTTTTGGTAAGACACGATTCATGGAGCCCGCCAAATGGGCTCCCAGGATTCGGGAGCCCAGGACCGGGACGGGTGGCGTACCGGAGTTCGACCCCTGATGTCCAAGCGTATGTTGATCGACGCCACCCACGCGGAAGAAACCCGCGTGGTGGTTCTGGACGGTAATCGCCTCGAAGACTTCGATATAGAGACCTCGACCAAGCGCCAACTTAAAGGCAACATCTACCTCGCCAAGGTCGTCCGGGTCGAACCAAGCCTCCAGGCCGCTTTCGTCGAATATGGCGGAAATCGTCACGGATTCCTCGCCTTCAGCGAAATCCACCCTGACTATTATCAAATCCCGGTCGCCGACCGGCAGCGCCTGCTGGAATGGCAGGCCGAGGAAGCCCGGCTCGAAGAAGAGGAGGAAGACCTCGAACTCGCGCTGAACCACGCTGCGGTCTCGGCGCCTGCGCCCCAGACGCAAGCCGCCCGGACGCCCGCGCCGGTCCAGGCGGCCCCGGTCCCGCCGCCCATCGAAGACTGGGCGCGCGCCGATTCGCCCGCTTTGATCGCGCCGCCTCCGCCCGTCGAAGTCTGGGCTTCGCCCGGCGTCCCGTCCTTGATCGCGCCGCCCCCCGCCGCTGCAGCCGAACCTGAATCCGCCGCCGAATCCTGGGCCCTCGCTGCCGTGCCCGCCTCGATCGCGCCTCCCCCAACTCGCGCCGCTCCAACCCGGGAACCGGACGCCGAAACCAGCGACGACGACGACCAGCCGGACACCGGCGACGACCTCGACATGTTCGGCTCCATCCCCGAGGAAGCGCCGCCCGAAACCATCGGCGGCGACGATGCCGGCAATGACGACGACCCCTCGGAACGGCCCGCGCGCCGCGTTCCGCCGCGGTTCATGCGGAACTACCACATCCAGGAAGTCATCCACCGCCGCCAGATCCTGCTGGTCCAGGTGGTCAAGGAAGAACGCGGCACCAAAGGCGCCGCCCTGACGACGTATCTGTCGCTGGCAGGCCGCTTCTCCGTCCTGATGCCCAATTCGCCGCGGGGCGGCGGAATCTCGCGGAAAATCACCTCCGCCACCGATCGCCGCCGCCTGAAAGAAGTCATGGTCGAACTGGACATCCCCAAAGGGATGGGTCTCATTGTTCGCACCGCCGGCGCGCAACGGCCGAAGCCCGAAATCAAGCGTGACTGCGAGTATCTGCTGCGGCTGTGGGACGATATCCGCGACCACACCCTGAAATCCTCCGCCCCGGCGCTCGTCTATGAGGAAGCCAGCCTCATCAAGCGCGCCATCCGCGATGTCTATTCCCGCGACATCGACGACATCACCGTCGATGGCGAGGACGGCTGGCGCGCGGCGCATGAATTCATGCGCATGTTGATGCCGTCGCACGCCCGCAAGGTCATCCATTGGCCAGAGCACGGCCAGTCGTTGTTCGCCAACTTCCAGGTGGAAGCCCAGCTCGACGCGATGATGCAGCCGACGGTGCAATTGCGCTCCGGCGGTTACCTCGTCATCAACCAGGCTGAGGCGCTGGTCGCCATCGACGTCAACTCCGGCCGTTCCACCCGCGAACGCAACATCGAGGAAACCGCGCTCCGCACGAATCTGGAAGCAGCGGACGAAGTCGCGCGCCAGTTGCGGCTGCGCGATCTGGCGGGCCTGATCGTCATCGATTTCATCGACATGGAGTCAAAGCGCCACAATGCGATGGTCGAGCGCCGCCTGAAGGACGCGCTGAAAGACGACCGCGCCCGCATCCAGATCGGCCACATCAGCCATTTCGGCCTGATGGAAATGAGCCGCCAGCGCCTGCGCCCGTCGCTGGAAGAAACCACGCTGATCGTCTGCCCGCATTGCAACGGCACCGGCCATGTCCGCGGCACCGAAAGCGCCGCCCTGCATGTCCTGCGCGGGGTCGAGGAAGAGGCGGGCAAGCGCCGCTCCGCCGAAATCATCGTCCATGTCGCCACGTCGATCGCGCTCTATATCCTCAACCACAAGCGCGAACGGCTGAATGAGATCGAGCGCCGCTATGGCATGCGGGTCATCATTGCCGCCGACGACCAGTTGATTGCCCCGCGCTTCCGCATCGATCGCGTGCGCAGCTTCGCGCCCGGCGAGGAACCGCGCTTCGTTACCCCCGACGCGCCCCGAACTGCCCCAGGGTCCGTCCCTGGCTGGTCCTCTGGCTCGTCCTCCGGTACCGGGACGATCGCACCCGACCCCGATGAGATCGACGAGGACGAGGAGGCCGACGACGCCGCCGACGCCATCGCCGCCGAGGCCAACGGCACCGCCGACGAAACCGAGGAAAGCCGCGAGGCCGAAAGCCGCCGCAAACGCCGCCGCCGGCGCCGCCGTGGCGGACGCGACGACGACGCCCGCGCCGATGCGCCATCCGGTCCCGCCCGGGCGGAACCGGACATCCGCGCCGCCGCCGTTGAAACCCCGGCCCCCGACGCGGTGCATGCCGCCGTCGAAGACGCCATGGCACCCGAATCCGTCGCCGCCGACGACGAAGCCGCGCGCCGCCGCTCCCGCCGAGGCCGTGGCCGCCGCCGCCGGGACGACGATGGCAGCCTGTCACCTTCGGGCGTGCCCGGCGCCGAACAGCCGGACCTGATCCCCGCTTATGCCGGCCCGACCCCCGCCGATCCCTTCGGCGGCCAGGCCTTCGACATTTTCGACGCCATGGAACAGGCCGAACTGGCCGCCGCCCCGCCGCGCCGCGCCCCCGTGCGCAGTCGCGACCGCAACCAGGGCGGACGTTCGCGCTGGCAGCCTTTGTCGTGGTCGGTCCCCTCGCTGCCGCCCATGCTCGTCACCGAACTCGCCTCGGATCGCCCCGACCGCGGCTCGCCCGTCGAGGCCTGGGCCATGCCGCAACGGCCGTTCATGCTGCGCCGCGATCGCCACGCCCCGCGCTGGAGCCGCAACGGACCGCCCAATGCGGGGGCGCCAACCGCACCGGACCCCGTCGCGCCCGTGGTTGAGGCCGCGCCTGCCGCGATCCAGGCTGCCCCCGACCTGCCGCGCATGACCGAGCCCGACTCCCCGGCACCGAAACCCGCGCCCGTGCCCGTCCCGATCGAAGCCGGCCCGCCGCCCGAACCCGCGCGCGTGGCCGCTGTCGAACCTCCGGCCGTTGCTGTCGAACCCTTGGCCGTCGCCGTCGAACCAACGGCCGCCGAACCGGCGCACGCTGCGGCCGTCGAACCGGCACCCGCTGCGGCCCATGCCGAACCCCCGGCACACGCGCAGGCAGAACTCCCCTGGGCGTCCGCGCCACCGCCGGTCGCGGACGCAGCGCCCGTGGCACACGCCCCGGAACTTGTCGCCGCCGTTCCCGAACCCGCCATCCCGGCGGAAATTGTGCACGAGACTGTTGCTCAGGTAGCAACGCCCCCGGAACTGCCGATCCCCGCGGAACCCGCGCACCAGGCCGTCGCCCCAGTAGCAACGCCCCCCGAACCGGCAACTCTGGAACCGCCACCCCTGCCGGAAGCCGTCGCCGGACCCGCGGTCCAACCGATCGTCATCGGAACCGACCTCGCAACCCCCGCGCAACCCAAACGCGGATGGTGGCGGCGTAAGTAACCTCGCAACCACCGGTCTCCGGGCGCGTCCCGAAGACCGGTTCTGCCCCCCTGGACGGCGGGCCGAGACGCCGCCCAGGTCAAACCGAACGGAGGATCGACCGCGATGCGACCCATCAACGAAACCGCGCCCTCCGCGTGGCTCGTCGCCGATCTCGATCGGGACACAAGCTGGATCGTGTCCCTGGATGACGCCGCCCGCCGCGATCTGACCGGCGCAGTCCGCGCGGCGCACGAACCCGGCAAACCCCTGTTCGATTACCGCCGCGACGACTTCGATCTCGGCCGCGCATGGGCACCGATCGCCGGATCGGTGCGGGAAATCAAGGACGGCCGAGGCTTCGCCGTGCTGCGCGGCCTCCCGCGCGAAGGCCTGTCCGTCGAGGAATTCGAACTGCTCACCTGGGCGATCGGCCTGCATGTCGGCGTCGCCCGCCCCCAGGGCAAAGCCAGCCAATATCTCTCCGCCGTGCGAGACGCGGGCGTCGCCTACCGCACCGGCCGAGGCCGCGGATATTCCTCCGCCGCCGAGCTGGATTTCCACACCGACAGCGCCGACATCGTGCTGCTCACCTGCTATAACGTCGCCAAATCCGGCGGCCAGAGCATGGTGTCCAGCTCCGTCGCCGCGCATAATATCATGGCGCGCGAACGCCCGGACCTCGCCGCGCTGCTGCACGAACCGCTGTATTTCAGCCGCCAGCAGGAACAGGCCGCGCACGAGTCACTTTTCTACCCCAACCCCGTCTGGGCTGAAGCCGAGGGCGTGCTGTGCAGCAAGTGGAACCGCAACCGCGTCACCATGGCGCAGGCGCTGGACGGCGTGCCGAAATTGTCGGAATCGCAACATGAGGCGATGGCGCTGCTGGACGACATCCTGCGCCGTCCCGCCGTGATGCATGCGATGTATCTGCGCCCAGGCGACATGCAGATGCTGAACAACCACGTCACGTTGCACTCGCGCACCGAATTCGAAGATTTCGACGAACCCGCGTTGAAGCGCTGTCTGTTCCGCCTTTGGCTCGCCCCGCCGGATTGGCCCGCGCTGCCGGAAAGTTGGCTTCCCGCTTACGGCGCGGTGGCGGCCGGAACGGTGCGCGGCGGGATTATCGGGCAGGCGTACGACGAAACGCGGCGAGCCTACGAACTGCGGCAGGCGGCGGCGCTGGGGATGCGGGCGGCCTGACCGGTGGCCAGACGCGCCAAACCCTCTGGGTCCGGTGGGGGCCCGTCGCCGCGCCATGCGATGTGCAAATCCGGCCGGAGCAAGAATACCTGCGCCCCGTAAACCGCGCTGACCCGCGGTTCGTTCAGCCGGAGGACGGATAAGGGGACGCCCAGGCGGTTGAACGCGGCCTCGATTGGTGCGGTGGCGCAATCGCCGCGCAGGTCCAGCAGCGTGTAATCGTCGCCCAACAAATCCTGCATCGCGCGCCCGTCGTCCAGCCACATATGCGGAATACGCACACCTGGGCGTGTATGCGGTTCGTACTGGCTGGTATCCCATTCCGCGACATTGCCGGGTTCATGCGCGATCAGAGGCGATCCGGCATAAGAATAATTCGATTCGACACCAACCATGCCATGCATTTTCCGATGCTCGATGTCGAAACAAGCCGCAACTTCCCGTCGCTTCGCCTCACCGTCCGGCGTATCGTCGTAAACGGCGGGGGAGACCAGCGCGCGCCAGACCGGCACGCCTGCCGCGGCCCATCCGGCGGCGGCGACATTGCGTGCGCCGATCGGGCGGCGTTCCTGTTCGTAACTGTCCAGCAGTCCCGGCCCGCCCCACCCGAGGATTGTGCCGGCCAGTTTCCACGCCAGATCGAACGCATCGCCAACCCCGGTGTTCATCCCAAGCCCGCCGGTCGGGATCACCAGATGGATCGCGTCGCCCGCGAGGAACACGCGTCCATCCCGGTAATGTTCCGCCAGCAAAAGGTTATGCCGCCAGGGCACGACATGCAGGATTTCGAATGCGCATGGAAATCCGATCAGGTCCCGAATGACCGGCACGAAATCCGTGTCTGCGGGCAAGCTGGAATGCAGGGTGAACTCCGTGCGGCAGCCTTGCGCGACCATGCTCGACCCGCCGGCGTCGGCGAATTGGTAATGGCGGCCTTTGCCGGTCGCGATTTTTTCGTACAGCGTGTCCGATTTGAAAATCACTTGCGCCAACTGGCGGAGTCCGCCCTTGCCCTCCAGCTTGATGCCGAGTTTTTTGCGGGTGAAACTACTGCCGCCGTCGCATCCCACCAGATACGCGGCGCGCAGGACCTCGTCCTCGCCCGCGATCGCCTGCGCGCGCACCGTCACGCCGTCCGCGTCCTGTGCGAAATCCGTCAGTTCCAGACCGTAGCGCACGGTGACATTCGGCGTGGCCTCGGCCACCTCCTTCAACAGCGGCTCCAGCTTGTTCTGGGAAACCAACTGATACGGTTCCAGCAGCCAGTTCCCGTTCGGCGAGTCAGCGATTTGTTGCCGCCGCTGTGCCACCGACGGATATTCCAGCACCGCGATCGGCTTGTCGCTGAGCCGCGTGGTCAGATACACATTCATCGGATTATCGGCCGGATACCCCAGCGCGCGGACACGATCGACGATGCCGATCCGCCGGTAAAACTCCATGGTCCGGGCGTTGGAGCGGTCCATTTTCGGCCAGGGCGCGGTCGCCGGATCCTTCTCCATGATCAGGCAACGAACGCCGCGGCGGCCGAGGTCGATGGCGAGGGTCAGTCCCACCGGTCCGGCACCCGCGATAATGACATCGTAACTCTTGATTTCAGACATTTTTCAACCTGGCGGCGCGATCAGGAACGCTTTCGACGAATTGAAAATCCAGGTATCGACGAACCCGGTTTCCTTCGGCTTGCGGTCCAGCGCGTCCAGCGCGCCGGTCAGACACATCCAGTTCAGAATTTCCTGCTGGCCCGCGTCTTCCACGTCCTTGGCCGGACAGGCGCGCCACGCCGCGTAATCGGCATTTTTCAAATGTTCGTACATGCGCCGGTCGGATGGGGTATCCGGCCACAGATAATGGTTCTTCGCCGTCAGAAACGCGTGCGACCATCCGGAAGAAGCCAGCAGCGCGACGCGATAGGGCGATGCGGCGAGAATGCGCGCGGTCGCGCCGCCCAGATCGAACAGACGCCACGGCGCGGGCGCGGGCGGGTCCATGTCCGGCGCGGGTCCTTTCCGATCGAACCTCGGCACGCCGCCGCGCTGCGAGATCACCTGCCGCCCGTAACAATTCACCGCGAACGGCAGGATCGGCCAGGGAAATCCCTTCCGGTCGTAATCGAGGTAATAAACCGCGTTCGTGAACGCATGTCCAAGATTATGATGCAACGGCTTATAGGCATACGCCGTGTCGAACCCTTGCTCGATCAATCCTGTTGCCAGAAAACGTCCGGCTTTCGGGTGGCCGGCGAGATCGTAACCTGTGTCGTCGCCCCAGACGTTCCCTTGCGCCGGTGTAAATGCGAAACGATCGTGCGCCGCGATGCAATAGGGCGGAACGATATCCTCTTGAAAATTCTCGTATTGATCGTCGCCCCAGATCAGCACGAAATCCGGATCGAACGCGTCCAGCGCCGCGCGCGTCCTGCGCATCCAGTCCACCAGCGCGGCGCGATGGCGCCCGGCGGCGGCGGTGCCCTGGTCGGTGCCCCATTCCCTGCGCATCGGTTCCGGCCACCCTGCGGGCGCGCGCAGGTCCGGCGGCAGATCGGGATTTTGCAGCATTCTTTGCAAAATTCCCGCCATACGGTTATCGGGCCCGATCAGCGGCGGGTAGTGGGACACGCCCAAAGCCAGGATTTCGGCCATCGTTGCCTCGCGGGGTTTGTTTTCCAGCCGTCATTCTGACGGGAGGCGGGCCGCGTTGACAAGCGGCCTGCCGCCCCTGGCTTTGGGCCGGGGGCGGGGCGTGCGTCTCTCCCCGCGCCGTCAGACTCCGCGCCCCGCCGCGCCGGACGACGTGCTTTCCAGTTCGGCGTCGATTTTGGTCAGCGATTGCTGCCCGGTCTCAAACCCGAAGAACAGGAACGCGCACCCGCACAGCGCCATCCACGCCGCGAAATACATGAACGATGGGATGATCCCGTCCAGCGTCGCCTTCGGGGTGATCACATCGGACGCGCCGACGATGACCGCGAGTCCCAGCGGGCCAATGATCTTGCCGATGCCGCCCACGCCATAGGCCGAGCCCATGCCGGTGGCGCGCAACCGCGTCGGCCAGACTTCGGACAAATACGGTCCGATCGCCGCGAACCCGCCATCCCAGAAGAAATCGCCGATCACGATCATCAACCAGAACAGCGACACCGTGCCGATCGTTTCATTGTGCAGAAAGCCCGCCAGCAGAATGCAGATGGTGGCGCCGAACCCGCACAACATGCCGGATTTGCGCCGTCCGATGACCTCGGCCAGCCAGGCGAAGGTCAGCCGCCCCGCAATGCCCGAAAGCCGCACGTAAAGGTAGAGATAAGCGGCATAGGCCGGTGTGACGCCCAGTTGCAGCACGAATAACGTCGGCGCCCAGAGGCCGATGCCATAGGACGCGGTCTGCGCGCCAAGACTCGCCAGCCAGGAGACGAGCATGCTCTTGGGATATTTGAACAGATCGCTCCATTTCGCGACATCCTGCTTCGGCGCCGTCAGCGGCAGTGGCAGGGATTCGGCGGGGACTTTCAAGGCCCAGGCGATGGAGCGGCGGGCTTCTTCGCGGCGGCCCTGGCTCATGAGCCAATGGGGCGATTCCGGCACCCAGGCGCGCACGACCAAGGTGAAGGCGGCCGGCAGCAGACCGATCGCGAACAGACCGCGCCAGCCGACCTCGGCCGAGAAAAAGGCGGCGAAGGAGGCCGCGAACATCACGCCAAGCGGAATGAAAACGGTGACGAGGCCGCCGACGAAGCCTCGCATCCGCGCGGGCACGAATTCCTGGACCAGTGGCAGATCGACGCAGTACAGCCCGCCGACGCCGAAGCCGACGAAAAAACGCATGACCGACAGGTAAATCCAGCCATTATCGGGGGTGAAATACAGCGCCCCGGTGGCCAGCGAGAAATTCAACACGGTCAGCATGAACACTTTGCGCCGTCCGTAAACGTCGGCGATCCGGCCCCAGATGATCGCACCCAGAATGGCGCCGGCCCCCGAGGACAAAAGAATGATCGCCGAGGCCATGCCAGTGAGCTGCCAGGGCTTGATAATGAACGCCAGCACGAAGGCGATCAGATAATAATCGAAGAACTCCAGCATGTCGCCGATAATGGCTGCGGCGATGATTTTGTATTGGTTGGTCGTCAACGATTTGGCATCGTCCAGGCGGGCGAACATGCAGGTTTCCTCCGGGTGTCTTGCGGGGTGCTGTGTCCCCTTTGCGCCAGACTTGCCACGGGAACGGGGGATCGGGTCAAGCCCCCCTCGGTGCGCCCCATTGTTTTCCCCCCGGGTCCTCCCGGGGCCGCGCCGGAACCTTGGCGAAACCCGCGCCGCGGTATCGCCTGTGCGTGACCGTCCCAACCCGCCCCATCGCCGTTCCGCGGCCGTCCACTTTCTCCGCCCGCCGCGCGGCACCGGCCCGGCGATGAGTCTCGATCTCGGATATTGCTTTCTGGCGGGGATACTGTCCTGCCTCACGCCCGAGGCCCTGCTGTTGTTACCCCTGTTTCTGGGCGCGGCGGGAACGCAGGGCCGCGCCACCGCCGCCATGGCCGCCGCCGGACTGGGCTTTGCCCTTGTCGTCACCGGCGCCGTGGCCGTCGTACTGGGCGCGGCCATCGGGTTCGAGGCGGTCTGGCTGCGCCGCCTGGCCTGCGTCGTCCTGATCCTGCAAGGGATCGCGCTGCTGCGCCGCCAGACCGTGGCGCGGTTTCCCGGGCTGACCGGCGGCGTGGCGCCATGGTTCGACCACAGGGAAGCCACCGTCCCGGTATGGCCCGGCACCCCGGTCCGGCTTGGCCTGCTGGCCCTGCTGGCCGGCGCGAACTGGATACCGCGCCTAAGCCCCATGCTGGGGAAGGCGTCGCTGATGGCCGCCGATGCGCTGAGTGTCCGTGTCGCCTTGGCCATGCTGTTTGTGTTCGGCGTGGGCGCCGCGGTGCCCTGGCTCGCCGCGGGCCGGATTGCGGGTTTTCTGATCCGCCCGATCATGCCGGGCCTGACCCGCGGCATGGCCGGGAAACGACTTCTGGGCCTGGCCTTGCTCGTGGTTGCCGTCATCGGCCTCAGCGGAACCGATACCATCCTCGCCCGCCTGGCCGACGAGGCCGCGCCACCCTGGACGCGCAAACTGGCAGCGATGTTCTGAAAGCTTGTCCGATCGGGTCGCCTCATTCTCGCGAAGGCCTGGGCGCCGCGCGGTGAAAACCCGCTAACCCGCCCCGAT
>JAYWAX010000510.1:0-10297 GCA_043782125.1 Acetobacteraceae bacterium
CGTTTTTTCCTGATTGTTCGCGAACGGTAAGGTCAGCACTTCGAAATCGACCTGCGATCCGAAATTGTCGATCAGCCCCCGTTCGCAAAGCGGCTGACCGGTCTTGCAAGCCATCGCGGGCCACGACGCCAGCCCGATGCGCTGACGCGGCAGATGGCGGGATCCGAACGGTTTCCCGACCGCGAGGCCGGGTAACACCCGTTGGATCTCCTCGCCGGCTTGCATGACCAGCCCGTTCGACTGGTCCGATGACATGAACATCACAATCGCGAAATCCTCCGCCACACGCGCGGCCGCAGAAAACGCCTCGTATTCCTCCATATGGGGAATCATCGCCGGCCCGCGCCGCCAGAGCCACTGCTGATGCATTTTTCGCAATCGCGGAGAGACGATGTCGATCCAGCCGATCATAAGCCTTACCCCGCCTTGGCGCCGATCCGATGACGGACGCGCGCGCTATTCCGCTCAGGCATCGCTGATGCACTCGGCCACGGAACATCCTGTGCCGCGCGCCGGCAAAGCCGCGCGCGCGTTAACGGCCGCCAACGGAATAAACGAAATGGGAACAACGGGACGAGTCTCCGGAAGGAAAGCCGGCGGTCGAACAAGCCCCGTTTTGCGGCCACGCCGGATATACCGGCCAAGGATGAAGAAAGTGTTAACTCTGGGCGACCTTCCCGCCATGCCTTCACCCGCCCGGTTCGTCGTGAATCTCCGCGAAAAACAAATCCTTCCAGGATTTCGCCAGTACCTTGATCCGGCCCATACGATACATGAACGCCGCGAATTGCGCTGTCGCCATCGGCGTGGCGCCATACAGCACGCCCGGCCCCGAAACGATCCCGATGACAACCTCTGGATCGATCCGGGTCTTCGTGTCGGCGATGTAATAGCCCGCCGCCTCCCTCGGGTTCGCCACGATGAAGGCCGAGGCTTCCTTGATCGCATTCACCAAAGCGAGATAAACGCGCGGATTTGCGTCGTGAAACGCCTTGCTGGTCCAGCCCACGCTTAACGACGCATCGCCAACAACATCGCGAGAGTCCAGCACGACATGGATGGCGGGATCTTTCAACTGCATGTCCTGAAACGGCGGCACGGTGAAGGCCGCGTTGAAGCCCGCGCCGCCGGACAGCAGGCCGATTGTTGCCTCCGACGGCGCCATCGCGATCGTCAACGCGTCGAGTTTTTCGAAGCTGGCCTCGCCCCATTCCTTCGCGGCCGCCATTTCCAAAAGCACCGCTTGCGTGGACGATTTCACCGATGGCATGGCGATCTTATCCGCCGCGGTGAAATCCCGGATCGTCTTCACCGCGGGGTTCCGCGACGTCAGCAGCGAGGGCATGCGCGCCATCGCCGCGATCCCCTTCACCTCCCTGGGCGTGCCATATGTCTTGGCCCAAATGATGACCAGGCCGGGCACCCCGCCCGACACGACATCCACCGCGCCCGACAGCAACGCGTCGTTCATCGCGTCGGACCCGTTGAACGTCGCGAACGAAACCCTGAGGTCCGGAACGCCCAAAGCAGCCGCGTGTTTTTCCAGCAGCCCTCTGTGCTTCATCACATTGAACTGTAAAAACGCGATACTTGTTTGTTGCGCTATTTGTATCTCCGAGACATCGGCCCATGCCGGACACACCGGCGCGAGACACAGAAGCGAACAAACAATCGTTACGAAGAAACGCATCGCGATGCCTCCCACGGCGGAATCGCCGGTTTATGTCAACTTCCGGGCAGATGGTGAATTTCCTGAAAAAACAAATCCTTCCAGGAATCAGCGCGAACCTTGGTTCGCCCGACATGGTGCAAAAAATTCGCCCAGGTCGCGGATGCCAGCGGCGTGGGGTTATAGGATACACCGGTGGCGGAGATTGTCGCGAATACTTCATCGGGATCGGCGCGGGTTTTCGTATCGGCGATGTAATACTGACTGGCCTCCCGCCGATTGGCCATGATGAACGCCGAGGCTTCCGCGATCGCGTTCGCCAGCGCCTGATAAACCTTCGGGTTGGCGTCGTGAAACGCCTTCGTCGTCCAGGCGTATGATCCCGTGCTCTCGCCCAGAATATCGCGTGAATCGAGGACCGTGTGTACTGCCGGGTCCTTCAATTGCATCGTCTGAAACGGCGGTACGGTGAACGCCGCGTTGAAACCGCCGCCGCCCGACAACAGCCCGGTCGTCGCGTCCGACGGCGACATCGAAACCGTCAACGCGTCGAGTTTTTCGAAACTCGCGTCGCCCCATTCCTTCGCCGCCGCCATTTGCAACAAAACTGCCTGCGCCGATGATTTGACCGAGGGCATCGCGATTTTATCCGCCGCCGTAAAGTCTCGAATTGTCTTCACGGCGGGGTTGCGCGAGTTCAACAGAAACGGCAACCGCGCAAGGCCCGACACGCCTTTGACCTCGCGCGGCGTGCCGTGGGTTTTGGCCCAGATCACGATCAGGCCGGGTGGCCCGCCGGACACAATATCGACCGCGCCGGACAGCAACGCGTCGTTCATCGCGTCGGGACCGTTGAATGTGACGAATGTCACCTTCAGGCCGGGAAGGCCCAGTGCCGCGGCATGTTGTTCCAACAACCCGCGATGTTTCATGACGTTGAATTGCAGAAACGCAACGCTCGTCTGCTGGGCTATCCGAATTTCCGCGACCTCGGCGCGCGCCACCGGGATGGCGAAGATGGATAAAAGAATCGCCGCGATGAAACGCATGGGGACTTCCTCGCCTGAATATCGTTGGCGAAGAAGCTATCGTTCCCGTCCCCGCGCGTCCATTCCCGGGTTTGCCGTCCTGGATCAGACGCGGAGGAATCCCAGCAGCAGCTCCGTCACCTTGGCCGCTTGTTCCTGTTGAACCCAGTGGCCCGCGCCTTCGAGCAGATGGACCGCGCGCATGTCCGTGCAACTGGTGCCCTGCATGCGTTCCAACGCGCCGGGCGATTGATAGACGCCCCAATCGCTGCGTCCGGAGACAAACATCGCGGGCACGTCGATACTTTTCCCCGCGAAGACCTGCGTTTCGGCAAGCCCGGCGCCTTCGGTCCGGGTGCGGTAGAATTGCAGTCCGCCCTGGAATCCATTGCGCGAATATTCGCCCGCGTAAACCGCCAGTTCAGCCTCTGTCAGCCAATGGCAGGCGGCGATTTCGGTGGCGGAGGGCATTTCCCTGGCAACGGTTTCCGCCATGCCCTCGGCCAGGCCCATGATATAATAAGTCGGCATTTTCGCCAGTTCCGGTGCGGACCAGGCATCCAGCCGATGCGGTTTGTTCGCGGTCCAATCTGCGCTTTTGTGGTGGTAATAAGCACGCAGGAAAGCCGCCACGCCTTGCGGGCAATGCCACATGTTCGCATTCGCGGGCCGGGTCGAATAATATCGGTGGTAATGCTTCCGCGGGCGATCCAACGCGGCCATCGCCGCATGGACGGGGTCCTCGGACACCGTGGCGGCGGACGTCATCGCGGGTGGTCCGGCGAACGGCGCGCTCATAAGAACAAGCGACCGGAATACATCTGGGCGCACCAGCGCGCACCAGGCGGCGACCGAGGCGCCGAAATCGTGCCCCACGACCATTGCGACCGAGGACCGGCCCAGGGCGGACAGCAGACCCATCGCGTCGCGTAACAGGTTCATCATGCGGAACGCGTTCAGATCGCCGTCGTAACTGGCGTCCCAACCGGTGGTGCGGCCATAGCCTCGCAGGTCTGGCGCGACGACGTGGTATCCGGCCGCCGCCAAGGGGACCATGATCTTACGCCAGGAAAACGCGATTTCCGGGAATCCGTGAAACAGCAGCACCATCGGCCGGCCCTCCGTTTCATAACCCGCTTCCAGAAGATGGATGGACAGGCCGTTGATGCCGTCCACGAACCGGGCGCGAATGCCGGCCGGCAGCGCGGCGCTGGACAAGGGGGAAAGTTGGGTCATGTGGCGAGCCTCCCGAGGCGATGTCCCGGTGGGATGGCCGCGACGCCCGCCCGGGTCAAGCCGGGACGAGGACTGCGCCGGGGCGGCGCCCGTGGGCCCGCGGTTCAGCGCAACCCCGCCGGAAGCATTTTGGCGGGAATGCCAACGGCCAGGCGGAAGGGCATCGAAACCCGGATTGGCGCGGCGCGGTAAAAATCCAGCCCTCGGCCCCCGATGGCGCCGGGTTGCGCGGCCGCAACAACGGGCGCGCCAGGAACGCCGGGCAATAAGGGGACTCCGCCCGGCGTGGCCACCGGTAAGCCCAGGGACGGCGGGGCGGCGGCGAACATGCCGGGAATCGGCATTGCTCTTGGCGGTCTGGGCGCTGGAAAGGGCGCCATCCGTCCCGCAAACGCGCTAACCCGGCCTGGCGGGACGCCCGGGGGAGTCAATTGCGGCATCGACGCCGCCTTACGCTGTTCCTCCGGCAGGAACGACGCGACCTTCGCGGCATAAGGCTCGCCGTCCGCCGGGTTGGCAGAGTGGTAGTTCGCGGTGGCCTTGGTCCAGTCTGCGGTCTGACCGTAAAGGCGGACCAGAAACCGCGCCGCGTAATCGGCGTTGACCATGGGCTCGAACGCCTGATCCAGGTTCGAGAAAGCGGCCGGGTGGTGCATAAGGTTCACCTGCATGCAGCCCACATCCATCGAGCGTACTCCGCGCGCACGCATACCCTCCACCGCCGCGATCGCCTCCGCTTTCGTATTGAAGTAGAAGCCCTGGCCTTCCGCGTTGATGGTCCAGGGCCAGGCGCCCCAAACGCCGGTGGTTGGATCGCGGCGCCCGCTTTCCACGCGTCCGATGGCGGCGAGCAATTGGGGCGGCACGCCGTGTGCGCGTTCCGCCGCGACGATGGCCATCCGGCATTGTTCGCCCGGTGGCAGGCTGGCCGGGAGATTGGTGGCGAGACCCGTGCGGGCGCCAGGGGAAACGGCCGCGGGAACAGCCGGCGGAACAGCCGCGGGAACAACCGCGGGAACAGCAGCAGGGCGCGCGCCACTGCCAGCCCCATTCGGGACACCCGCCGGAAAAACTGGGCGGGCACTTACCGGGATTCCAAAGGGGTTTCCCGTGGGCATGCCGATGCGCCCGCCAACCGGACCACCGGAAACCGCGCCGGGCAAAATCCCCGTCGGAAGACGATAGGGAAGACCCGGCGTTGCGCCCGGCGGCGGCGCGGGCGCGGCGCCGGCGCTCCAAACCGGCAGACCGAACAGAACGGCGAAAAGTCGCGGGCGGATCATGGCCCAAACGCTACCGGAGAAAGCTTAATGGACCGTAAACGCGCAGCGGATTTTAGATCACCGAATCTGCCTATTAAAAAAGCATTGCTGCAATGCAAAAAAACGCTTGCGCTCCCCGGCTCATCCCGATAGATTGTGCATCGCAGCAACTTGGTCGCTGACCGAGCTGTCTGCTTTCTTGGACGTTTCCTCCCTAAACTTGGCGGTGCTTCGGCACCGCCTTTTTTTTGCCCGAAGAACCGCACGCGCCCGCCCCTGCGGGACAGCCATGCGCGCGCTCCCGCATTTACCGGGCTGACAACAGGGATAAGTTTTTCGTATTCATGCTCCGGAACAGAAGGAATCATTCATGACGCGATCGCGCCTGGCCAAGCTTTGTTCGGGCCGCTTCCACTACGCCTGGGTTGTGCTGGCGATCGTGTTCGTGTCGATGCTGGCCGGAGTCAGCGTGCGCGCCGCCCCCGGCGTGATGATCGGACCGCTGCGCCGGGCCTTCGGCTGGGACATCGGCACGATCTCCGGCGCGATTTCGATCAACATCGTGCTGATGGGGCTGATCGGGCCCTTCATGGCCGGGCTGATGCAAAGCTTCGGCGTGAAACGCACCATGATCTGCGCCTTGCTGGTGCTCATGAGCGGCACCGGCCTGTCGTACTTCATGACGACTCCGTGGGAATTGTTTCTGACCTGGGGCGTGATGATCGGGATCGGCGCCGGCGCCGGCGCGGTCGGGTTCGCGGGCACGGTGGCGAATCGCTGGTTCGTCGAACGGAACGGCCTCGCCTCCGGGTTGCTGTTCGCGGCCAACGCGGCGGGCCAGTTGCTGTTTCTGCCGTTGCTGGCCTGGCTGGCCGAACGCTATGGCTGGCAGGGCGTGTCCGTCGGCACCACTGTGGCAATCGCGCTGGTCATCCCGTTTGTGATCTGGCTGCTACCGGAATCCCCGGCCGAAATCGGGGTCACGGCCTATGGCGCGCGCGACAACACCCCAGAGCGCGACAATCGGGCGCCTGGCGGAAACATGTTTTCGGTGGCGTTCGTCGCGCTGGTCCGGGCCTCGAAATCCATGGATTTCTGGCTGCTGTGCCTGACCTTCGGGATTTGCGGCCTGTCCACCAACGGTCTGATCAACACGCATTTGATCGCTTATTGTCTGGACGAGGGCATCCCGGAGATGCGGGGCGCCACGATTCTGGCGGGCATCGGCCTGTTCAGCCTGTTCGGGTCGATGGCCTCAGGCTGGTTGTGCGACCGTTACAGCCCCCGGGTGCTGCTGTTCTGGTATTATAGCCTGCGCGGATTGTCGCTGGTGCTGATCCCATTCAGCCCCTTCGATGGCGCCAGCCTGTCGGTCTTCGCGGTGTTTTACGGGCTGGATTGGGTCGCGACAGGCCCAGCAACGTTCTCTTTGACGAATGAGGTCTTCGGACGGCGCGACGCGCCGGTGATCGTGTCCTGGATTTTCCTCGCGCATCAGATCGGCGGCTCAATCGCGGCGTTCGGCGCGGGCGCGGTGCGCAGCGCCTCGGGCAGTTACCTGCTGGCGTTCCTGGCCAGCGGCGTGGCCTGCCTCGCGGCGTCGATGCTGGTGCTGCGGATCACGCCACGCGCGAAACTGGCGGTGGCGGCGGAGTAAGATCAGGGCCCGAAAGATTGACTCCTGACACGCCCTCTCCCCGTCATGGCCCGACTCGATCGGGCCACCGGGTGCGGCACGGCAGATCGGCGATCGGCACGTCGCGCGGCGGGAGTAGCGCTTATTCGGACAGGCCGTGCCGCTCCCGGTGGCCCGATCGAGTTGGGCCACGACGGGAAGGGGCAAGCGTCAACTGTTCGGGCCCTTGGTATAATGTCCGGTGCGAAACACCGCTCGCCACAACCCGCCTTAACCGGTCTCACCCGCGCCCCAACCGCGCCTGCCGCGCCAGTCGCGGCCCGCGCGCAACCCCAAACGCCGCCTCCATATCGCTGAACAAATTCGTCACGGCCGGGTTCGCCGCCGCGACATGCGCCGCCACATGGATCTGGGCCAGCCGCACAATTTCCCCCGCGAGCAGCCGCAATCCCACCAGCACAGCGGACCCGGTTTCGACCCGGCCCAGGTCCAGCGGCGCGACGGCGGCCTCGGCCGCAGCTTCGTACACTGCGGTCAGCGCGACCAGTCCGCCCAAAGACAACGCCGCTTCATTGGTGGGCTCGGCCGCGGGACGCAGCGCGCGCAACAGGAAACGAAACGCGCCAAGCGTCCCGAAAACCCCCACGGAATCCTCAATGTCGCGGAACGGCAAAGCCATCCGGTCGTAGGCCGTGCCCTCGGGGCCCAGCATCGCGCTGTCCGGGACCTCGCACCCGTCCAAAAGAACATGGCAGTGGCGAGACGGACGCAGCGCGTGAAACCCCGGCATGTCCTTCAACATCAGGCCGGGCGTCCCCTTGGGCACCAGGAACATGCTGTAATGTTTGCGGCCCGCCTCTTCCGAGGTAATCGCCAGCACGATCAGCACATCCGCGATCGGCCCATTGCTGCACCAGGCCTTTTCGCCAGTGAGACGCCACGAAGCGCCGGTCCGCTCTGCGCGCGTGGTGAGCTGCTTGGGATGCGCACCGGCCCCGGGCTCGGAGATCGCAACAGCGGCGGTCTTTCCCAGCCACGCCGATTTCTGCGCGCCGGAGCCAAAACTCTGGATGAACCAGCGCCCGGTCATCTGGCGCCCGCCCCAGACACCGCCGACGCCCAGAAGACCGGTGCGTTCGGTCAGCGCCGCCTTCACTTTGGCGATCGCGACATACGATTCGAACGGCGCCAGCAGACCCGCTTCCGCCATGCCGGGAATGGGATCGGTGGCGGGATCGGTGCACAATCCGTGCCAGGTTTCGACGGAATCCCAGATTTTGACGGAGTCCATATCAGACGGTCGCCTTTCCCGGCAGAAGCTTCATGTCGGGGGCGAACAACGCTTCGATATCCGACATGGTCATTTTCATCGCGCCGCCTTGTTCCGCCGTCAGGACGGCGTTTACCAGCGCGCGCTTCTTGGCTTTCAGTTGCTCCATTTTTTCCTCGATGGTGCCAAGCGTGACCAGGCGATGGACGAAAACCTTTTTCGCCTGGCCGATTCGATGGGCGCGGTCGGTCGCCTGATCCTCGGCGGCGGGGTTCCACCAGGGATCGTAATGGATGACGGTGTCCGCAGCGGTCAGGTTCAACCCGACACCACCCGCTTTCAGGCTGATCAGGAACACCGGCACCTTCCCCGCCTGGAAGTTTTTGACCGGTGTTTTGCGGTCTCGCGTGTCCCCGGTCAGCATCGTGTATTCGATTTTCTCGTCCCATAACCGCTGCTCGATCAACCCGAGCATCTCGGTGAACTGAGAAAACAGCAGAATACGCCGTCCCTCGGAAATCATTATCGGCAGCATTTCCGCCAGACGCTCCAGCTTCGCCGATCCCGCCTTCGCCTTCTCCACCGCCTTCAGTTTCAGCAGCCGCGGATCGCAACAGGCCTGCCGCATCTTCAGCAGTGCGTCGAGGATGATGATCCCGGACCGCGCGAGCCCCTTATCCGCGATCGCCGCCCTCACCCGCGAATGCATCGCCAGCCGGATGCCATCGTAAATCGCCCGCTGCGCCTGTTCCATCTCCACGACCTCGGAGATTTCCGTTTTCGGCGGCAGTTCCGTCGCGACCTCTTCCTTCGTCCGGCGCAACATGAAGGGACGCACGCGTTGATTGAGCAAAACCTGGCGTTCGACGTCGCCGTGCTTCTCGATCGGCGTGCGATACCGCGCCCGGAAGCCGCGCTGTGTCCCCAGGAAGCCGGGGGACAGAAAGTCGAACAGCGACCACAACTCGCCAAGGTGGTTTTGCAGCGGCGTGCCGGACAGGCACAGGCGCTGGCGGGCCTTCAGCCGCAGCGCCTGGCGAGTCGTTTCGGCATTGGGATTCTTGATCGTCTGCGCCTCGTCCAGGATCACCGCGTGCCATTCGCGTTCCACCAGCACGGCGTGATCGCGGGCGAGCAAGGGATAGGTCGTCAGGATAAGGTCGTGATCGCCGATTTCTCGAAAATATTCTTTCCGGCCGGGGCCGTGCAGCGCCAGAACCCGCAACGATGGCGCGAATTTCTCCGCCTCCATCGTCCAGTTCGGAATTAGACTGGTCGGGCAAACCAACAGCGCGGGCAGAGTCAGACGTCCCTCGGCCTGTTCGATCAGCAGATGCGCCAGGGTCTGGACCGTTTTCCCCAGCCCCATGTCGTCGGCGAGAATACCGCCAAGCGCGGCGCCACGCAGGAACTGCAACCAATCGACCCCGCGCGCCTGATACTCGCGAAGCGAGCCATGGAACGTGTCGGGGATCTTCGCCTCCGGGATCGTTCCGCCGGCTTCGCGCAGTTGCTTGCCCAAGGCGCGCAGGGCCTCGCCACCGGTGATGTCCAGGCCCGCGCGTTCCTCCAGATCGGCCAGGTTGGCCGCATCCAGGCGCGAAAACCCGATCTTCTCCCCGTCCACGCCCAGTCCGCCACCGGCGTAAAGCTCCATCAACGCGCGCAGAGCCGGGCGTATGCGGCCCAGAGGCAGCGACAGCAAACGCCCATCGGGCAGTTCCAGCAGGAACGGCTTGTCGTCGTCGCCGTCGAGCGACATCGTGGGATCGGGCTCGACGATCAGGCGGATCAGCGCGGGGACGAGATCGACGATTTCGCCCCCGATCCGAACGCCCAAATGCAGCTCCAGCCAATCGATGCCGCTGTTTTCCTCAAGCCGGCCGGTGATCTCGCTATCGGCGCTGACGACGCGGATCGGGAAACTCTCGTCTACCTCGATCTCCCAGCCACGGGCCCGCAGATCGGGCACGGCTTGCAGCACCAGAGACAGCCAGGTGGTCGCGCCCGGGCCTTCCTTCAACGCGAAATCGTCGGTGTGAGCGTGCTGGTAATAAACCGGCGCCAGTTGCGCGACCCGGCCCATGTCGAGGCCGGTCAGGATATCGACCGCGCTTTGCTCGCCGGTCCGGTCGCGGGCGATGTCGAAAAGTTTCCCGTTATGCGAAACCCGCCGTGGCGTGGCGCGGAACGTGC
>JAYWAX010000511.1:0-3713 GCA_043782125.1 Acetobacteraceae bacterium
GCTCGACCGGACCATCGGGCGCGGCACATTCCCGCACGTCAGGGCACATGACGTGCCGCTCCCGATGGTCCGGTCGAGCCGAACCATGACGAGGCGGGGGCAGATTTTCGTGCCCGACATCCCGATTGTAACGCGTACGATGCCGCCTCCCCGCAGCCTGGGCAGGTATTTACGGGCTTGTCTCGCCGTGCGACACAGCGTTTCATCGAAGTAACCCTCGAGCCATGACGTCAGAAGCCAACCCGCCCGCCAGCTCGACCGCATCGACGCCTTGGGATGCCGCGACCACGCGGCGTCACGCCAAGGCGCTGGCCCGCTGGGTCAGCCTCGGCTCGCTCGGGTTGATCGTCTGCCTGTGGCTGGCAATTATGACGTCCGTTTGGTCGGTGCGGGACGCCGCCCTTGGGCGCGCCGCCGCGTCCGCCAGCAACCTGAGCGCGGCGTTTTGCGAGGAAGTTCACCACACTCTGTCCACCATTGGCGCGGCGATGGACCTGACCGCGCGCGAAATCCGCGCCGATCCCAAAGGGTTCCGCCTGGACCATTGGGCCGAGGCATTGCCCGCCCTGGCGCGCCCGACGATGTTCGTGGCGCTGCTTGGCCCGGACGGCAAACTGCTCGCCTCGACGAACCGGAACGCGACACCCGGCACGGATTTCAGCGACCGCGAGTATTTCGCGGTCCATCTGACCAACCCCGAAACCGGGCTTCACGTCGGTGTTCCGCTGCTGGGACGCTTATCGGGACGGGTCATGATTCAGGTCACCAAACGGGTGAACGACGCCAGCGGTAAAATACTGGGGGTTCTGATGTTTGCGCTCGCCCCAGAGGACCTGACCGACCTGCATCGCACCATCGATATCGGTCCGCGCGGCAGCATCGTGCTGGTTGGGTTGGACGGCAAGCTGCGCGCCCGCTTCGGCGGCGGCCCGGCGGACCCGCCAATGGTAGCTGGCGCGCCCTGGCCGCTGACCCTGGACCCCGCCGCCCTGAACGGTGTGCTTCGCTCCGACATCGTCGACGGCGTGGCGCGCGTTTATTCGCTGCGCCGCCTGCCCGATTTCCCCCTGTTCGTCGCCGCAGGCCTCAGCCTGGACGACGAAACCCTGGAAGCCCGGACCCACGCCTTCGTCGCCATCGGCATCGGCGCCGCCGCCAGCCTGCTGCTGGCCATCCTGAACCTGCTGTTGGTCCGCGAAATCCGCCGCCGCAGCCAGCGGGAACTGGAACTCGCCCGCGAACACGACGCGCTGATCGCCGCCCGCGCCGAATTGCTGACCGAACAAGGTAAACTGGCCGCCGCCAACCGGGAATTGCTGGTCAGCAGCACCCGCGCCGAGTCCGCCAACGTCGCCAAATCTCAGTTCCTGGCGCAAATGAGCCATGAACTGCGCACACCTCTGCACGCCGTGATCGGGTTTTCGGAACTGATCGCCCACCATGTGGCGCCGTTGCCAAACGCGGGCGAGGTCGGCGGCTATGCCAACGACATCATGAAATCCGGCCGCCATCTGCTGGAACTGATCAATTCCATCCTCGATCTGTCGAAAGTCGAGGCGGGGTCCGCCAGCGTTGCCGATCACGACGTGCGCCTGGCCGAGGTCATTCAGGACAGCGCCACGACAATCCGCGAACAAGCGGCCGAGTCCGGGGTGACGGTCGATGCCAACCTGCCGATGCTGCTGCCCCGGGTGCATGGCGATACGACCAAGCTGCGCCAGATATTCATTAACCTGATGTCGAATGCCGTGAAGTTCACCCCGCGTGGCGGCGCTGTCACGGTGTCCGCCCGCCGCGACCCGGACGGGGCCTTCGCGGTGATGGTCGCCGATACCGGGATCGGCATGACCGAAGCCGAAACCGAGATCGCGCTGGAACCCTTCGGCCAGGTCGAAAACACCCTCGCCCGGTCGTATGAAGGCACCGGCCTCGGCCTGCCCTTGGCGCGGCGGATGACCGAACTGCACGGTGGCCGCCTGACCGTGCGCAGCGTAAAAGGCGTCGGCACCACGGTTGAAGTCTGGCTGCCGGCGACCCGGATCGTCTGGCCGGACGACGACGCGAGGCCCGGCTGGGGATGAACCCCCGCCAAAACCCAAACTTGACTCACCCCCCGTCCCCCCGCCATAAGCCCCTCCATCCGGGCAACAAATGTCACCCGGTCCCCGCCCAACGCGGGGGCTACGCCGCTCCGCGAGTGTTCGCGCAGCGGCGCGCTATCGTTTTGGACCACGCGTAAAGGGGTTTTCCCGTGTTCGAGGCTCTGTCCGACAAACTCTCCGGCGTCTTCGACCGCCTGCGGAGCCGGGGCACGCTGAACGAAATGGACGTCGCGGAAGCGATGCGGGAGGTCCGCCTCGCGCTGCTGGACGCCGACGTCGCGCTGCCCGTGGTCCGCGACTTCATCACCAAAGTCCGCGATCGCGCCCTGGGCGCCGAAGTGCTGCGCTCCATTTCCCCGGGCCAGCAGGTCGTCAAAATCGTCAACGACGTGATGATCGAAGCCCTGGGCGGCGAGGGCGCGGTCCCGATCAATCTGAATGCCGTGTCGCCCGTGCCGATCCTGCTGGTCGGCCTGCAAGGCTCCGGCAAAACCACGACGGCGGGCAAGCTCGCGCTGCGGTTCAGAACACGGCTGAAAAAGAAAATCCTCCTCGCCAGCCTGGATACCCAGCGGCCCGCGGCACAGGAACAGTTGCGCCAACTCGCGGAACAGGCGGGCGTGCCCAGTTTGCCCATCGTTCCCGGCGAAACGCCGGTGCAGATCGCCAATCGCGCGATGGATACCGGGCGGCGCGAAGGTTACGACATCGTCCTGCTGGATACGGCGGGCCGCCTCGCGATCGACGATGCTTTGATGCAAGAAATCAAGGACATCCGCGCCGCGACCAACCCGGCGGAAACCCTGCTGGTGGTCGATGCCATGACCGGGCAGGACGCGGTGACCACGGCGAAAGCCTTCCACGACGCCATTACCGTCACCGGCATCGTCATGACCCGCATGGACGGCGATGCCCGCGGTGGCGCGGCGCTGTCGATGCGCTTCGTCACCGGCGCGCCGATCAAGCTGATCGGTGTCGGCGAAAAACAGGACGCGCTGGAAGACTTCCATCCCGAACGCGTCGCGGGCCGCATTCTCGGCATGGGCGATATCGTCGGCCTGGTCGAAAAAGCCTCGGAAACGATCGACCACGCGGAAGCCGAAAAACTCGCCGCGAAGATGATGCGCGGCAAGTTCGACCTCGAGGACTTCGCCTCCCAGCTTCGCCAGATAGAGAAAATGGGCAGCCTGTCGGGGATCCTCGGAATGCTGCCGGGTGTCGGAAAGATCAAACAGCAGCTTGAAAACGCCGACATCGACAAGAAAATCCTGAAGCGTCAGGCGGCGATCATTTCGTCGATGACGATGAAGGAGCGCCGCCTGCCCGACCTGATCAAAGCCAGCCGGAAAAAGCGCATCGCCGCCGGCTCCGGCACCACGGTGCAGGATGTGAACAAACTGCTGAAGCAGTTCGACGATATGACGACCGTCATGAAGCGCATGAGCAAGATGGGCCAGAAGGGCCTGATGCGTAATGGGCTTTCGGCGCTGATGCCCCAAGGGGCGCCAGGCCGCATGGGACAACAACGCCGACCGTTCTGAATTTCCACAGGAGAAAGCCACACATGGGTCTCAAGATCCGCCTCGCCCGCGCGGGCGCCAAGAAGCGTCC
>JAYWAX010000512.1:0-3695 GCA_043782125.1 Acetobacteraceae bacterium
GGCTCGTCCCAGGACAGATCGGACATGTGGATCATGCCATCGATATCCGCCGACAGGCCGATGAACAGACCGAACTCGGTGATGTTGCGGATCTCGCCCTCGACTTCGCGGCCGATCGGATGAAGCTCGACGAACTCCTCCCACGGGTTGCGCTGCACCTGCTTGAGGCCCAACGAAATCCGGCGTTTGCCGCTGTCCACGTCCAGCACCATGACGTCGACCTCTTGCGAGGTGGACACGATCTTGCCGGGATGGACGTTCTTCTTGGTCCAGGACATTTCGGACACGTGCACCAGGCCTTCGACGCCGGGTTCCAGTTCGACGAACGCGCCGTAGTCGGTGATGTTCGTGACCCGGCCGGAGTAACGCGCGCCCGGCGGATACTTGGCGGCCACACCTTCCCAGGGATCGGCTTCCAACTGCTTCATGCCCAACGAAATGCGCTGGGTTTCGGAATTGAAGCGGATGACCTGCACCTTGACGGGCTGGCCGATGACCAGAGCCTCGCTCGGGTGGTTGATGCGGCGCCAGGCGATGTCGGTGACGTGCAACAGACCGTCCACGCCGCCCAGATCGACGAAGGCGCCGTAGTCGGTGATGTTCTTCACGACTCCGTCCAGGATCATGCCCTCTTTCAGGCCCTGGATCAGTTCGCTGCGCTGCTCGGCGCGGGTTTCTTCCAGCACGGCGCGGCGGGAGACGACGATGTTGCCACGGGCGCGATCCATTTTCAGGATTTGGAACGGCTGCGGATTGCCCATCAGCGGGGTGACATCGCGCACGGGACGGATATCGACCTGGCTGCCCGGCAAGAAGGCGACGGCGCCGCCGAGATCGACGGTGAAGCCGCCCTTGACCCGGCCATAGATCGTGCCGTTGACGCGCTGCTGCCCTTCGAACGCCTTTTCCAGGTTGGTCCAGGCTTCCTCGCGGCGGGCTTTCTCACGCGACAGAACGATCGAGCCGTCCTTGTCCTCATAACGCTCGACATAAAGCTCGACATGGTCGCCGGGCTTGATGTCGGGTTTCACGCCGGGGGGCGCGAATTCCTTCAGAAGGACGCGTCCTTCCGACTTCAGGCCGACATCGACGATGGCGAATTCTTCGGTGAGCCGGACAATGCGTCCGGTGACGACGGACCCGTCAAAGCCGGTATCCCGGCCGAGGGTTTCGTCGAGGAGAGAGGCGAAATCTTCGCCCATGAAATGGTCTTGCGCGGGCTCGATGGCCCGGGCGGCGGCGGAAAGTGCCATGTGTTGGATTGGTTCCGTTACGGATAATCGGGCGTTCGGCCCGAACAGTTGCCGTGATATGCGCATTCCCGACCCAGGAAACACGACATGCCCGCGGCGAGCCGCGGGCCGATTGAGAAAAGCAGGCGTCGCCCGCACCCTGTGCGGACCATGCTGAAATCGCGCCTCAGGGTTGAAATGTCAAGGATGGCTTAACGAAAATCCGGGATGGCTTAACGAAAATCCGGCCGCTCAAGACCAGATAACGTCCAGTCCCTGATCGCGGAACACCGCGTCGGCGCTGACCATAGCCGCCTGCTCCTGCCGCGATTGCGCGATCAGCATCCGGTCGAAGGGATCGCGATGCGCGAAATCCAGTGTTCCCGCGAGGCGGGCATGGCTTACCGAGACGGGCAAGGGCACGAAGCGGGAGCGGCGCAGCAGGGCGTCGAACTCCTCGACGATCCGCTCGACGCCTGGCCATTTGCCCAGGCGATTTTTGGTGGCGATTTCCCAGGCGCTGACCGCGCTGACATAGATCATGTTGCCTGGGGAGGCGATCGCCGCGCGCGCCGCCGCCGGGATCCGTTTATCGTCCGCCCACCACCAGACGACGGTGTGGGTGTCCAGCAGTAGGTTCACTCCCACGCCGCCTGTTCGTCGTCGGGCAGCGGATCGAACAGAGCGTCAGGCACCACCAACCCCTTCAGCAGACCAGGCTGGCGCGGCATCATGCCGTCAACCGGCACGAGGCGCACCAAAGGCTTGCCCGCGCGGCCGATCAAAATTTCTTCGCCCGCCGTCGCGCGATCGATCAAACGGGACAACTGAGCTTTCGCGTCATAAAGGTTCACGATCTCGGGCATAACGGCACCAGGTTGATAAAGGGTTAACGCGAACGGAAAATCTTCTCGCCAATATCTGGTCAGGTTACTTGACCAGGTCAAGTCCCGCAAGGTTAAACCGTTCGCGGACCGCGCGCAGTGCCGCGGCGAACGCCGCATCCGGGTCCATGGCCGTCGTGTCGAGGATCACGGCGTCATCGGCCGCCCGTAAAGGCGCCGCCGCGCGTCCGGAATCGCGCTCATCGCGCGCGGCGATATCTCGCGCCACCACGGCCAGGTCGGATGCCGGATCCTTTTCCCGGGTTTCCAGCCAGCGGCGTTGGGCTCGCGCCGCGGGGCTGGCGGTGACGAACAATTTCAGATCCGCGTTCGGAAACACGACGGTGCCGATGTCCCGCCCGTCCAGCACCGCGCCCGACGCCTCCCCGAAGCGGCGTTGGAACGACAACAAGGCCGCGCGCACGGCTGGCACCGCGGCGACCGCGCTGGCCGCGGTATCGCCCGCGGGACCGCGCAGATCGTCCCGGTCCAGGTCCTCGGGCCGCAACGCCTCGGCCGCGCGCGTGGCGGCGGACGCGTTGAATGGGTCGTAGCCCAGATCGAGGACACGCCGCCCGACCGCGCGATACAACAGGCCGGTATCGAGGTAAGGGAGACCCAGATGCGCCGCCAGACGCCGCGCCAGCGTCCCCTTCCCCGCCGCCGAGGGCCCGTCGATCGCGATGATCCAGCGCATCATGGCGGTCAGATGTCCGTGATGGCCGCGCCGAGACCCACCATCAGCGCCGCGAAGCCGGGAAAACTGGTGTCGATGAACCGCGCGTCGTCGACCTGGACCGGCGCTGTCGCGATCGTGCCCAAAACCAGCGCCGACATGGCGATGCGATGATCCATATGCGTTTCGACCACGCCGCCGCCGGGGACTGCGCCGCCCATTCCGTACACGATCAGATCGTCGTCCTCGATTTCGACCCGCACGCCGTTCGCGGTCAGCAGGCGCGCGGTGGCGTTCAGCCGGTCGCTTTCCTTGACCCGCAATTCCTTCAGGCCCCGCATCCGCGTGACACCTCTGGCACCCGCCGCCGCGACGGCCAGAATCGGATACTCATCGATCATCGTCGGCGCGCGCGCGGGTGGCACGTCCACCCCGCGCAGTTCCGTTCCGGTCACGATCAGGTCGCCGACCTTCTCCCCGCCCTCGACGCGTTCGTTCGTGATGACGACGTTCGCCCCCATTTCCGCCAGGGTCGTGAACAAGCCGGTGCGCAACGGATTGAGCCCCACGCCGGGGATCGTGACCGTTGATCCCGCGACCAGTAACGACGCCACCAGAGGAAACGCCGCCGAGGATGGATCGCCGGGCACCACGATGTCCTTCGCGATCAGATACGGGTGTCCGCTCAATCGGATCATCCGGCCTGTCCCCACGGGCTCCACGCGTATGAACGCGCCGAAATGGCGCAGCATGTTTTCGGTGTGGTCGCGGGTCGGCTCCGGCTCCTCGATCACAGTCGTTCCGCGCGTGTTCAGACCGGCCAGCAGTAACGCCGATTTTACCTGGGCCGAGGGGATCGGCAGCTTGTATTCCAGGGGCATGGCCTCCCCGGTGCCCTGGATC
>JAYWAX010000513.1:0-3694 GCA_043782125.1 Acetobacteraceae bacterium
GCCGCGCGCGACATATGAAGGACGACTCAGCGTGACCGAAGTACGTTTCGATATTCTTGGCATTGGCAACGCGATGGTCGATGTCGTGACCCGCGTGGAAGACACGTTCCTGTCCCGGCACGACATGCACAAGGGCGCGATGATTCTCGTGGACGATAAAGCGGCGGAAAAACTTTATTCCGCGATGCCGCCGGGCACGGAAAGTAGCGGCGGCTCGGCCGGCAATACCTGCGCCGTCGCCGCCGCTCTCGGCGCGCGGGTCGCGTATCTCGGGAAGGTCGCGGACGACCAGCTTGGCGAGGTGTTCGCGCACGACATGCGCGCGCAGGGGGTGCATTTCCCCTCGCCGCGGCTGACCGGCGGCGCACCGACCGCGCGATGCCTGATCCTGGTCACGCCCGACGGGCAGCGGACGATGAACACCTATCTCGGCGCCTGCGTGACCTTCGGGGAAGCGGATGTGGACGAGGAACTGGTCGCCTCCGCGGCGGTGACCTATCTGGAAGGCTATCTGTTCGATCCGCCTGCGGCGCAGGTGGCTTTCCGGCGCGCGGCGGCGGCGGCGCACCGGTCGGGCCGCCAGGTCGCGCTGTCGTTGTCGGATGCGTTCTGCGTGGGCCGCCATCGCGAGGCCTTCCGCGATCTGGTCGCGAGCCATGTGGATATTCTGTTCGCCAACGAGACGGAAATCACCAGCCTCTACGAAAAAAACACTTTCGAGGAAGCCGCCGAAGCGGCGCGCGCGGATGTCGCTCTGGCGGCGCTGACGCGGTCCGAGGCGGGCAGCGTGATCCTGCGCGGGGACGAGACGGTGATTGTGGCGGCGGAACCGGCCAAGGTCGTGGATACGACCGGCGCGGGCGATGCCTATGCCGCCGGGTTTCTGGCGGGCTGGACAGCCGGGAAACCCCTGGCCATCTGCGGGCGGATGGGCAGTGTCGCGGCGGCGGAGGTCATCTCGCATTACGGCGCGCGGCCGGAGGCGGACCTGAAAGCGTTGATGGCGAAGGCACTGGGTTAATCAGAGCTCCAGCGGCAACCCTTGTTCGTTCCAGCCGTCGGTGCCGCCGCGCAGAATCGCGATTTCGGTGAGGCCGGCGGCGAGCAAGGCCTCCGCCGCGCGGGCGGAGCGGCGATCGGTTTTGCAGACCAGAACGATGGGTTTCTTGTACGCCGCGATCTCGGCGATCCGGCCCGGCAGTTCGGGCAGCGGCAGGTTGATCGCGCCCGGCAAATGCCCAGGTGGGGCTGCGTATTCGTCGGGCTGGCGGACGTCGATCAGGAGCATCGGATCGCCGGAGCCGATTTGTTCGCGCAAATCGTCTGTCCCGATCCACGCGGCGCCCAGGGTTTTCGACCCGCCGAACAGGCGGGAGAACAAGGTGGCCATGAATGATCTCCGGAATTCGAAAGTGAGCGGCGGCCCGCCCGCCACCGGCAAGGCCCCGGAACGATACGGACGCAACCGTTACGGTAAGGGGTCGAATGCCTGTCCGTGACCGACCTGCATTAAGTTCGGTCCACGCATCCGCTGAACATCGCCGTCGGGACTTGCCATGGTTTCGAAGCCTTGCCCGTCCGACGCCCGGGGACGAGCCCGGGACGGCGGAGACAGAATGGTGCCAAGGGCAGAAGGCCGCGCTTACTTACAAGCGGTGACCATGATCTCCACCAGCACGCTTGGCGCGGCCATTTCGGCTTGCACGCAGGCGCGGACCGGCGGTCCCTCTGCGGGGATCCACGGCGTCCAGACCTCGTTCATCGCGCCCCGTTCCTTGATGTCTTTCACCCAGATGATCGCCTGCAACAGACGAGTCTTATCGGTGCCGTGATGCTCCAGCATCGCGTCGATCTGCGCCAGGACGTCGGCCGTCTGGCCCTTGATGTCCTTGGATGTATCGCGGGCGGTGATGCCCGGCAGGTAAACGAAGCCGTGGTATTCGACGGCTTTCGACAGGATCGCGCCGGGTTCGGTGCGAATGATTTTGGCCATGAGGGTCTCCCTGAAAAGCGGCTCCGGTGTTTCTACGGCAGGCGCGGCGGCGAGGCCAGTGCCGCCCGTCAAGGCGCGCGCGGTGGGGCGATTTTATCCATGAACGCCTTCAGTTCCGGCATCCATTTGTCCGCGTCGGCGGAATACCCGCTGTGGCCGTTTTCGCTGTCAACTTCCACGAAGCGCGCGTCCACTCCGGCCGCTTTCAATTTCGCCATGACAGCAGGCGCGATGGCGGGTGGAAACAATTTGTCCGTACGCGACAAGACGTAAAGCACCTTGGCCCGGATTTTCCCGAAGGACGGAGTGGTATCGAACCCGACGGTGGCGCGCCGCATCGCGATCAGGCTGTTGCCATCGAAGGCCTTGGACCAGGGACTGGCGATTCGCGAGATTTCGGCATCGCGGGCGGATTTGTCGGGGAAACGCGACATTAACGACGCCTCGATCCCATAGCGTTTCAATGTCGCCACGCGCAAATCCAGCATCGTCTGTCCGATGCCGCCGTTTTCATAGTAAAAACCGCCATTCCAGCGCGGGTCCTTGGCCAACATCGCGATCAGTTCGTTCACGCTGGCCTGGGTTGCCGTGCTGCCGGGCGCGCTGACGGTAATGACCGTGCCGTCCATGGCTTTCGGGTATTGGGTAATCCACTGAAACGCCTGATAGCCGCCGTAAGACCCGCCGATCACCGCCACCAGATGTTTCACCTGAAGTTGTTCCAGCAGCTTCTTCTGGGCGCGCACGACATCCTTCATCGTGAACGCGGGGAAATTCGGCCCGTACGGTTTCCCCGTCGCCGGATCGACGCTTCTGGGCGCCGTGGTGCCATAGGACGATCCCAACACATTCGACGACACCACAAAAAACCGATCCGTATCAATCGGCCGCCCTGGGCCTGTCATTTTATCCCAACTTCCGCGCGCGTTGTCAGCGACTCCGGCCGGCGCCTTGCCCGCCGCGTAAACTCCGGCGGCATGATGGCTGCTGGTATAACCGTGCGTCATCAGGATCGCGTTGCGCCCGTTCGCGGCGAGTTTGCCATAAGTCTCGTATTCTATGCGCAACTCCGGCAGCACTTTCCCGCTTTCCAGCCGGAAATTCTTCACGATCGCGTGGCGTGATTCCACGGCATCGAGGCTCTGCGCGAAGGCGGGGATCGCGAACAATCCCAGCAGCAACAGAAGCGGCAGTATGCGGCGCATGGCGTTTCCTCCGGTTTTCCGAAGGATAGGCCGGAAAATCCAGCGCGTCAGCCCGCCGCGTCCGGGCCCTCCAGCGCCGGTGTCAGCGTTTTCAGGCGCAACCAGGTGCGCAGCCAGACGGCGGCGCAGATCGCGACCCCGACCAGAATCGGGATTTGCAGGCCGAAGACTTCGGCGGCGGCGCCGTAGATCAAGGCACCAAGGGCGGGCGCGGCGCGGGTGATCATGCCCCACAGGCTCAACACGCGGCCAACCATCGCGGGCGCGGCGGCGTTTTGCATCAGGGTTTGACAGGAAATTCCGTGCATCGTGGTGGCCGCCCCCATCGCGCCGATGCAGACGACCCCGACGGGAAACCACGGCGTCGCCACGAACCCGGCCGTGGCCAGCGCCAGCAGTATCCCGCAGCCCACGGCGATCCGGGCGAGTCCACCGATCCGGCCGCGGATCGCGACCAGAAACCCACCCGCCATCGCCGCGCAGCCCATGGCGCTGG
>JAYWAX010000514.1:0-3677 GCA_043782125.1 Acetobacteraceae bacterium
CCAGCAGCAGCGCCGCGACGCCGTAAACACCGATGCCCAGTGTGACCAGCGAGATCAACCCGAACCAGCGCCCAAAATGGAACAACGGCGCCTCGGCGAACCACAGCGTCGCCGCCATCCCCAGCGCCGCCAGCCCCATTCTGGGTAAACGCCGCCGCAGTGCCGCATCGGCGACAAAATGGCCTCGCCGGTAAAGCACAACACCTAACACCGCCATGTTGAACGTCGAGGCGAGACTGGTCGCCAGCGCCGGACCGATATGACTTAGCAACGGAAGCGATCCTGCGATCGACGCCGGCGCCAGCGCGCCCGCGTTGAACACGATGTTCAGTGCGAAATTCACCGCCAGCGTGATCATCCCGATCCGCACCGGCATCGCCGTATCCCCGCGCGCGAAGGCCGCCGGCGCCAGCACCTTCAGCAACACGACCGCAGGCAGCCCGATCGCGAACGCCGCCAGCGATTGCGAGGCAAGGCGCGCGCTTTCCATGTCGAAGGCGCCGCGGCCGAACAACACCCACATGATCGGAAACGCCGAAACCGTCAGCGCCAAGGCCGCCGGCAGCGTCAGGAACAACGCGTATTCGATCGCTCGGTTTAACGATTTTGCTGCCGCCGCCTCGTCTCCGTTTCGGATCTGGCGCGACATGACCGGCAACAGGGCGGTGCCGACGGCGATGCCGATAACCCCCAAAGGCAGTTGCTGGATGCGGTCGGCGTAGTACAACAGCGAAACGGTTCCGGCGGGCAAAAGGCTGGCGATGATCACGTCTACCGCCTGGTTGAGCTGCGCCGCGCTGGCCCCGATCAAACCGGGCGCCATACGTTTCATCAGCGACTTCATCGCCGGTGTCAGCCTGGGCCTGGGGATGCGCAACGGCATGCCCGCGCGATGAACAGCCCAGACCAACAGGCCAAGCTGCACGACGCCGGACGCCGACACACCCCAGGCCGCCGCGTGTCCGACCGTCGGCACGAACGGCGTTAAACCCAGCAGCGCGGCAATTGCGAACAGATTGTACAGCACAGGCGCGGCGGCGGCGGCGGCGAAATGTTCCATGCCGTTCAGCGCGCCCGACAGCAGCGCGGCGAGGCAGATCAGCATCAGATACGGAAACGAAATCCGCGCGAGATCGACCGCCAGCGCGAATTTTTCCGGGTTCGCCGCGAAGCCCGGGGCGAAGACATGCATGATCTGGGGCATGAAGATTTCGCCCAAGATCGTCAGCGCGCCAAGCCAGAACGCCATGACCGCAATCGCTTCTTGCGCGAAACGCCGGGCGGCGCCGGGTCCGGAGGTCGCGAGCAGCCCCGAAAATTCCGGCACGAAGGCGGCGTTGAACGCACCTTCCCCAAACAATCGCCGGAACAGATTGGGCAGCTTATTGGCGACGAAGAACGCGTCCGCGACGGGACCGGCGCCGATCAGAGCGGCCATCAGCATGTCCCGGATAAACCCCAGAACGCGGCTGGCCATGGTCCAGCCACCGACGGTGAGAATGCTCCTTAACACGGGCGATGCGCCGCCGGGGTCCGGGCCTCCATCCCATATGCGTCAGGATCGCGCCGCCCGCCGAAAAAATCCGCTCCCCCCCCGTCATGGCACGGCTCGACCGGGCCATCGGTCGCGGCACGCCATGCGTCATGAATCGCGAGAAAGTGCCGCTCCCGATGGTCCGGCCGAGCCGGACCATGACGAATGCACAACGGCTCTTTCGCGAGAATTTCCTCCCCCGGCACCTTATCCCGACGCATATGGGCCCGCCCCCGGGCGCCCCTGTGCCGTCCGGTCAATGCCGCGCCGTGGACCATTTCGCGGGCAGAGTGGTCAGACCCCGCAGCGTGAACGTGTCCCGCCATTGCGGCGTTTCGACGTCCGGCAGCACCAGGTCCGGCATGCGGCGCAGCAGCGTCTGGAAAACGACTTCCGCCTCGATCCGCGCCAATTGGGCGCCGATGCAGAAATGGATACCGCCGCCGAACGACAAGGGTTTCAGCCGCTCGCGAGTCACATCCATCCGATCGGGGTCCGGGAACATTTCCGGGTCGCGATTGGCGGCGCCGAGCAACGCCAGCATCGGCGTGCCCGGCTGCACCGTGACGCCGGAGAATTCGATCGGCTCCGCCACCACGCGTCCCAGCACCTGGACCGGGGACTCATAACGAAGAATTTCCTCGATGGCGTTCGGGATCAGGGATGGATCGTCGCGGATCGCCGCCCATTGGCTGGGATTGCGGTGCAGAGACCACAATCCGTTGCCGATCAGGTTCACGGTCGTTTCGTGCCCAGCGCCGAACAGAAGCGTGACGTTGGCGCGCAGTTCCTCGGTCGTTAGCCGATCGCCGGCCTCTTCCGCCTGGACCAGCAGGGACAGCAGATCGTCGCGCGGTTCCTTGCGGCGCAGTTCGAACAGACGTTCGAAATAAATGGCGCTGGTGCGCGTGCCCTGGTTCGCGCGGTCCAATTCTTCCCGTGTCGGGGTCACGGGGTTCAGCAGCGCGCCACCCGACGCGGTGCCGTTGACGAAGTGGGCGCGGTCTTCTTCCGGGATACCCAGCAATTCGCAGATGACCAGCATCGGCAGCGGGAAAGCCAGGTCGCGGATGGCGTCCATTTCGCCCTTGGCCGCGACCTTGTCCAGCAGCCGGTCGGTGATGGTCTGAATGCCGGCCCGCATGTCTTCCATTTTGCGCGCGGTGAACACCTTGGCCACCAGGCCGCGCAAACGTGTGTGGTCGGGCGGGTCCGCCATCAGCATCATTTGCGACAATTCCACCACCGCTGGCTCTTGCAGCGCGGTCGGGCCGAAGCGGCGGATCAGGGTTTCCGGGTCCCTGAAGTTCTTTCCCATGCGACGGTCGCGGACCAGCAGCGACGTGTCCTCATACCGGCTGAGGAGTGTCCGGCCCGTGGGATCGGTCCAGACCGGCATCGCCGCCCGCAACTGGTGATAAAATGGATAGGGATTGGCGATGAACGCCGGGTCGCGTGGGTTGAACGCCAACATCTGGAAAACTCCTTTACAAACCGCGATTGGCCCGTGCCACCACCGCCTCGAACAGCACCTGGGCGCCGGCGGTTGCTTCTTCGGGCTCGATGCTTTCGGCTTCGTTGTGCGACAGGCCGTCCTTGCAGGGCGTGAAGATCATCGCCGTGGGAACATGGCGCGCGACGTAAACCGCGTCGTGCCCGGCGCCCGAGACGATGTCGCGTGTCGAGTATCCCGCACGCGCTGCGCCTTGGCGCACCAGTTCGATACAGGCGGGATCGAAGGGCTGCGCGGGGATGCGGAACAGCGTCGTCAGGTCCAGCGTCACGCCGCAATCGCGGGCGATCGATGCGGCCTCGCGCGGGAATTGCGCGTCCAGGCGGTCGATTTCCTCTGGGTCGGGATGGCGAAATTCGACGGAGAACCGCACTTCGCCAGGCACCACGTTGCGGCTGTTGGGGGAGACATGCATTTGGCCGACGGTGCCGCGTCCGTCCTCGCCCCGCGCGCGCATCATGCGGTCCACGAGGTCGACGATCCGGGCGGCGCAGACCAGCGCGTCCTTGCGAGTGGAAGGGGGCGTCGTGCCCGCGTGACTGTCCTGCCCGATGGTCACCGCGTCGTACCACACCTGCGCCTGCGCCCCGGTGACGATGCCGATCTGCTTTTGCTCGCGCTCCAGGATCG
>JAYWAX010000515.1:0-3676 GCA_043782125.1 Acetobacteraceae bacterium
ACCAGCGGTTCGCCCACGATGTCGCCCACGGACATGCGGGGGTTCAGCGACGCGTAGGGGTCCTGATAGATCATCTGCATGCGCCGCCGGTACGGGCGCATCGCCTCCCGGTCGAGATGGGTGATGTCCTGTCCGGAGACCTTGATCGTTCCCCCGGTTGGTTCCAGCAGTTTCAGCAGTGCGCGGCCCGCGGTGGATTTGCCGCATCCGCTTTCGCCGACGAGGCCAAGCGTTTCGCCTGCGTTAATATGGAACGACACGCCATCGACGGCGCGCACCTGGCCGGAAATGCGCGAAAAGGCGCTTTTTTGCACGGGAAAATGTTTCTTAAGGTCCTGGACCTCGATCAGCGCGGTCATGCGCCGCCCCCCAGAATGTGTTCCGCGTTCCAGCAGGCGATCCAATGTTCGGGCCGGTGCATTTCCAGGGGTGGCACGGCGGCACGGCACTGTTCGTTCGC
Source organism: Acetobacteraceae bacterium (assembly GCA_043782125.1). GTDB lineage: Bacteria > Pseudomonadota > Alphaproteobacteria > Acetobacterales > Acetobacteraceae > Rhodopila. The sequence continues at coordinate 461 of JAYWAX010000515.1, forward strand.
GAAGCCGCAGCGTGGGGCGAAGGAGCAGCCCAAAGGCAGGCGGGCGAGCGACGGAACCATGCCTTTGATTTCCGTCAAACGCGGTCGCTCGGAGGTCGCCCAGGCGGCGGAGTCGAGTTGGGGAATCGAACCGAGGAGGCCTTTGGTGTAGGGATGTCCGGGATGGTCGAAGAGTTCGTCGACCGGGGCTTCCTCGACTTTGCGGCCCGCGTACATGACCACGACGCGATCGGCGTTTTCGGCGACGACGCCCAGATCGTGCGTGATCAGGACAACCGCGGTGCCGAGACGTTCGCGCAGATCGCGGATCAGATCGAGGATTTGCGCCTGGATGGTCACGTCCAGCGCGGTCGTGGGTTCGTCGGCGATAAGAACCTTCGGATTGCAGGACAACGCCATGGCGATCATCACGCGTTGGCGCATACCGCCCGACAGCTGATGCGGGTAGGCGTAGGCACGCTTTTCCGGTTCCGGGATGGAGACGCGGCGCAGCATGTCCACCGCCGCGTCCATCGCCGCCTTCTTCGACAATCCCTGATGGAGGGCGATGGCCTCGGCGATCTGTCCGCCCACGGTATAGATGGGGTTCAGCGAGGTCATCGGCTCCTGGAAAATCATCGAAATATCGTTGCCGCGGATTTGTTCCATCTCCAATTCGCTGAGGCTGAGCAGGTCGCGTCCCTGGAAACGGATCTGGCCGCCGACGATACGTCCGGGCGGGCTGGAGACGAGGCGGAGGATGGACAAAGCGGTGACGCTCTTGCCGCAGCCGGACTCGCCAACGACACCCAGGGTTTCGCCCGCGTTCAGATGATACGACACGCCGTTGACCGCGCGGATCACGCCGTCCTGGGTGAAAAAATGGGTTTGGAGGTCGTCGACCTCCAGCAATGCCTGCCCGGAACTCAAGCGTGACTCCCTGTGATTCGCCGTGTTATTGACCAGCCGCAACGGTGGGTCAGCATGGCATATGCGTCCGGCCGCGACAAAATCGAACCGGCAGGGAGCGACGAATACCATGACCAGAACATTTGGAAAGCCCACGCGGCGCGGGATGATGACGGGCGGCGCGGCCGCGGCCGCCGCTGCCTATGGTTTCCACCCCGAGTGGGCCAAGGCGGATATTCCGATGGAGTACGATGGGTCCAAATTCCAGATGGCGGCGCCAGAGGCGAACCCGAAGCGTGGCGGCGTGCTGCGATATGGGATCACCAACCGCCTGCCGCATTTCGACATGCACCAATCCGGCACCATCAACTCATTGGGTGCGCAGGGGTGCATGTACGACAATCTGATCCGGCGCGATCCGCGGGATTCGGGCAAGACGATCGTGCCCGATCTGGCGCATAGCTGGGAAATCGCCAAGGACGGCAAGACGTTTACGTTCCACCTCCGCAAGGACGTCAGGTTCCACGACGGTGCCGAACTGACGTCCGACGACGTCAAGGCGACCTTCGACCGCATCCGCAAGCCGCCCGCGGGTGTCAGCATCCCCCGTAGTACCCTGTTCTCGACCGTCGATGAAATCGCGACGCCGGACAAACACACCGTGCAGTTCAAATTGGGCGCCGCGCGCTCGGTCAACTTCATGATGTCGTCCTTCGCCAGCGGTTGGAACACGATCGTTCGCCGCAAGACGCTGGAGGACAACGCCTATAACCTGCGTAAGGTCGCCGATATTCCCGGCACCGGTCCGTACCGCAGTGCGCGCCGGATCGAGAATGAGATCTGGACGATGGAGCGGAACAAGGATTACTGGAACAAGGGCCTGCCCTATATGGATGGGATCGAATTCTACAGCCAGATTCCGTTCTCCACCGAACTCGGCTCCTCGGTCCTTGCCGGGCGCACCGATTACGCCCGCATCTGCGATCCTGTCTCTGCGCGCAAAGCCGCCGCGACCCCAGGTATGACCGCCGCGCGCTTTTATCAGAGCGTGATCCAGGGCGTCTGGGTGAACAACAAAAAGAAGCCGTACGAAGACCCCAGGGTCCGCCGCGCGATGCATCTGACCTTCGACAAGCCGACTTTGGTCGATGCCGTAAAAGACATCACGCCGATGATGGTCGGCGGGTTCATTTACCCGTTCTCCGAATTCGCCACGCCGCTGGATCAACTGCGTAAGAAAGTCGGTTACCAGGACGACACGACAGCGGCGCTGAAGGAAGCAAAGGCGCTGATGACCGCCGCCGGATTCGGCAACGGCATCAAAAAGGTCGATTTTCTGGTACGCGACGTCGCCAGCTTCAAGGTATGGGCGCAGGCCATTCAGGCAATGCTCCAGGAAGGCCTTGGGATCGAATGCAACCTGCGCACGGTCGTCGAGTCCGTTTGGTTCGACGACGTGAAGTCGGGCAATTTCGATCTCGCAATCGGCGCCGTGGTATCGACGCTGCTCGACCCGTCGGATTACTTCAACGCGTGGTATCGCTCGGGCGGGACGCAGAATTATTCGAACTGGGTCAACCCGAAATTCGATGCCCTGGCCGATCAGATCGACGCCGAGGTCGATCCGGCGAAACGTCTGGCTTTCATCCGGATGGCCGAAGAGATCATGGAGCAGGACCCTCCGGTGCTGCCGATATCGTGGGAAAACATCCTCGATATCTATTACAACTATGTGAAGGGGCATAACCCGAAGGATTATTTCGGGATTTACGACATTGTCCGCTTCGATACGTTCTGGCTCGACAAGGCCTGAGCCGAAACGGCCGGGGGTTCGCGCCCCCGGCCGGTTTCAACTGTCCAGCACGCTGTCCCAGTACAAATAATCCCGCCAGCTCGTGTGCAGGAAATTGGGCGGAAACGCGCGCCCGTTATCCTGCAATTCCCACGTCGTCGGCTGCCGCGGCGCCTTTTTGGGGAACATCCGGCACTCTCTCGGCAAATGCGATGCCTTTCGCAAATTGCACCCGCCGCACGCGGTCACCACATTCTCCCACGTCGTCCGCCCGCCCCGGCTGCGCGGAATCACGTGATCGAAGGTCAGGTCGGGCGTCGGGAACCGGCCGCCGCAATACTGACAATGAAACGCGTCGCGTAAAAACACGTTGAACCGGGTGAACGCGGGACGCCGCGCAGACGGAATGTAATCCTTCAGCGCGATCACACTCGGCAGCCGCATCGACATACTGGGCGAGCGAACTTCCGTCTCATACTCGCTGAGCACCGAGACCCGGTCCATGAACACGGCTTTCACCGCGTCCTGCCAGGACC
>JAYWAX010000516.1:0-3666 GCA_043782125.1 Acetobacteraceae bacterium
CACCCATGTGCAGTCCGGCCCCACCTGCACGCAGTTGCTGGCATGGTTTGGCGCGGATGTGATCAAAGTGGAACGGCCGGGAACGGGCGACATCACGCGTGGACAGTTACAGGATATTAAAGGGGTGGACAGCCTGTATTTCACGATGCTGAACCACAACAAACGCTCCATCACCATCGATGGCCGCAACGCCGATGGGAAGCTGGTGTTGGAAGAACTGGTCAAGACCTGCGACGTAATGGTGGAGAATTTCGCGCCCGGCGCACTGGATCGCATGGGGTTTACCTGGGAACGCATCCAAGAGCTGAACCCGCGCATGATTCTCGCCTCGATCAAGGGTTTTGGACCAGGTCCTTACGAAGACTGCAAGGTCTATGAAAATGTCGCGCAATGCGCGGGCGGTTCCGCCTCCACCACCGGTTTCGACGATGGCCCGCCGATGGTGACCGGCGCGCAGATCGGCGATTCCGGCACCGGCTTGCATCTGGCTTTGGGCATTGTGTGCGCGCTGCATCACCGTCACGCCACCGGGCGCGGCCAAAAGGTCGATGTTGCGATGCAGGACGGCGTGCTTAATCTGTGCCGCGTGAAATTGCGCGACCAGCAGCGCCTGGCGCATGGGCCGCTGACCGAGTTTCCGCAATATCCGGACACCGCGTTCGGCGACACGGTGCCCAGGGCGGGCAATGCGTCGGGCGGGGGGCAGCCTGGCTGGATTCTGAAATGCAAAGGTTGGGAAACCGATCCGAACGCCTACATCTATTTCATCGCGCAGGCGCCGGTGTGGGAATCGATTTGCGACGTCATTGGTAAACCCGAATGGAAGACCGACCCCGGCTATGCCAAACCACCCGCGCGTTTGCCGAAGTTGAAAGCCATTTTCGACACGATTGAGCAATGGACGCTGACGAAAACCAAATTCGAGGCGATGGATATCCTCAATGAATACGATATCCCCTGCGGTCCGATCCTGTCGATGAAGGAAATCGCCGAGGAACCCTCGCTGCGCGCGAGCGGCACCATTGTCGAAGTGCCGCACCCCACGCGCGGTGCTTACCTGACGGTCGGCAACCCCATCAAAATGTCCGAACACGTCACCGAAGTCGAACGCTCCCCGCTTCTGGGGGAACACAACGAGGAAATTCTGCGAGATGTCCTGAAATTCGACGCTGCCACCGTGGCCAAAATGCTGGCCTCCCCCGGCCTGGGTGGCAGCCGGGCCGCTTGAGCGGTTGGACGCGCCGGGGCGTTGCCCCGGACCCCACGGGGGCTTTGCCCCTCGACCCCACCAGGGCCTCGGCCCCTGGACCGCGATCTGTTGGGGGATATGAGACAGGGGGCCAACACGGATGTCGCAACCGCGCCGGATGGCCCCCTGTCTCATATCCCCCAATAAATGGCATCCAAGGCCCAGCCTTGGCGGGGTCGAGGGGCAGCGCCCCCGTGGGGTCCGGGGCAAAGCCCTGGCGCTCCTGCCATACGATCGCCGTCTGGAAGAAACCGATGAAATTACTGTCTCATTTGCTGACGAAATTCGTGCGGAACGGCCGGTTGATCGTGACCGACCACGCGGGGATGCGTCATGTCTTCGGCACCGGCGCCAACGGGCCGGAGGTTTCGATCCGTTTGACCGACAAGAAAGTCGAGCGGGAGATTTTCTTCAATCCCGAATTGAAGGTCGCCGAGGCCTATATGGACCTGCGTCTGGTGCCGGAAAATGGCTCGACGATTTTCGACTTGATATCTTTGTTTTCGGTCAACCGCACCGGTCTGGCGACGCATCCCGTGCAGAAGCTGTTGCGCCAGGTCTGGCGGACAGTGCGCCGGACTCAGCAGCGCAATCCGATCGGTCTGGCAGCGGCGAATATTCGGTATCATTACGATATACCGCCGGATTTCTACCGGCTGTTTCTGGATGAAACGATGACCTATTCCTGCGCTTATTACACCGCGCCGGATGTGGGGTTGCGTCAGGCGCAGATCGACAAACTGCGCCACATCGCGGCGAAGCTGCGGTTGGCGCCGGGGATGACGGTGCTGGAAATCGGCTCCGGCTGGGGCGCGCTGGCGACATTCTTGGCGCGCAATTACGATGTGAAAATCGTGTCGGTTACGTTGTCGCCGGAACAATTGAAAGTGGCGCGCGAACGGGCGGTGGCCGAGGGCGTCGCGGACAAATTGGAATTCCTGGAAAAAGATTACCGGGAAATGGGCGGTACTTACGATCGCGTCGTGTCCATCGCCATGATGGAGGCGATCGGCGCGGCGGAGTTCGACACGTATTTTTCATCGATCAAACGCCTGACGAAACCGGGCGGCTTCGCGCTGGTTCACTGCATCGGGCGCATGTCGCCGCCCGGCACGACGGCACCGTTCATCCGGAAATACGTCTTTCCCGGCGGCTATGTCCCCGCGTTATCCGAAGTCTTCGCGTCGATGGAACGCACCGGCACCTGGTGCGCGGACTGCGAAAATCTGCGCCTGCATTATTACTGGACCATCCGCGACTGGCGTCTGGCTTACGAAGCGAAGCGAACCGAGGCCATCGTCATGATGGGCGAACGGTTCTGCCGGCTTTGGGATTTCTATTTGGCATCGGTCGAACTGGGGTTCCTGCACGGGTCCAACTTCGTGTTCCAAATCCTGATCTCGGACCGCCGCGACGACGTGCCGGCGATCCGGGACTACATCGTGGACGAGGAACGCAGGCTGGCGGCAGTGGGGGCGCGCTGACCCCGGGCCTTGCCATTTTCCGCGAGGCCCTTATCCCCTGCCCTTAATCCCCTGCCCCATCGTCATTCCCGGGAATCCCGCCATGTCCGACTTCGACGCCGCAGCCACCATCGACGCCTTCTGGGCCGCCCGCCATCGCGGCGAGTGGTTTCCTGCGGCCTGGAACGACAAACTGACCAACGATCAGGCCTACCAGGTCCTGTTCGGTATCATGGACCGGCGCCTCGCCGCCGGGGAACGCCAGATCGGCTGGAAGGTCGGTCTCACGTCCAAAGCCATCCAGGCGCAGTTCCAGGTGCATGAGCCGGTGTTCGGCTGCATTCTGGAATCGCGGCCCTCCGGCCATGTGTTCGCGCCCAGGGACCTGATCGCGCCGGGCTTCGAGAACGAATTATGCCTGCGTCTGGGCTGCGATCTGTCCGGCCCGATCACCCGGGATCAGGCGCACGCGGCGGTGGACGCGGTTTATCCGTCGCTGGAAATCATCGAAACGCGCGGCGACCTGACGCGCCAACTCGCGCTGGCCCTGGCCGATAACGCGCAGCAGAAGACGGTGATTCTGGGGGCGCCGGTCCCGCTTCCGGCGGAACTTGAGACGATCTGCGCCACCGTCACCATCGACGGCCAGACCGCGGGCACCGGCACCGGCGACGCCGTGCTTGGCAATCCGTTGCATTCGCTGATGTGGCTTTCCGAAAAACTCGCCGCATTCGGCCGCGGGCTGAAAGCGGGCGATTTCGTCATGAGCGGCTCTTTTACCCGCCAGTTTCCCATTCTTCCCGGCAACAAAATCCGCTGCGACTTTTCCGGTGTCGGCGCGGTCGAAACGAGCATGACATCCGCATGACCCAGATCCGCGCGCTGCAACTGGTCTCCGACAAAGAACTCGCCCTCAACTGGATCGATCCGCCGCCACCGCCTGGTCCAGGGGAG
>JAYWAX010000517.1:0-3663 GCA_043782125.1 Acetobacteraceae bacterium
GATCGTCGGGGCCGGTGTTCAAGACGAAGTCGGCCTCCGCGGGGGTCTCGACCACGGTCAGCGTCAGACCTTCCAGCACCGGGCGGTCGCGTTCGGGGCCCAAATGGTAGACGCGGTTGCCAAGCGCGGACCACCAGGCGTCGGGGGGCGATTGCAACGCGCGGCGCACCGCCTCGCCGCTGGTCAGAATGCCGGTGTAAAGCCCGTCCTCGATCCCCATGCGCCGCATCATCGCGCGCACCGCATCGTTCGGACGCGGCACGTTGGACAGCAGCAGCGTGCGTTTGCCCATGTCGCGCAGCCGCGTCAGCGTGTCCACCGCGTGCGGAAAGGCGTTCACCCCGTCATGAATGACGCCCCAAAGATCGAGCACAAAGCCATCGTACTCAGTGGCGATGGCCGAGAATCCGTTCAGAAAACGCATGTATCAAAGACCCGCGAGTTGCCGTGCCGATGTGCCTACCGCGTCTTTCACCGAGGCGAAACCGGCTTCTTTCAGCGCCGCCGCAAGTTCGGTCTTCAGGCGGGGGATCAGCGCGGGCCCGCCATAGGCGAAACCGGTATAAAGCTGGGTCAACGACGCGCCCGCCCGAAGCTTCGCCAATGCGCCCGCGCCGGACGCGATCCCGCCCGCGCCGATCAGGACAAGGCGCCCGCGCGCAAGCAGGAACGCGCGCGCCAGCACGATGTTCGAAAGCTGGAACAGCGGCGCGCCCGACAATCCGCCAGCTTCTTTCGCCTGCGGAGAACGCAGCGATGGCGGGCGCCCGATGGTCGTATTGCCGACGATCAGACCCTGAACGCCGTGCGCGACGCAGGTTTCCACGACGGCGGACAGGCCCTCGTGCGACAAATCCGGAGCGACCTTGACCAGAATCGGCGGGCGGTTGGGCACGGCGGCGACGGCGGCGAGAATGGCGCGGAGTTGTTCCTCGCCTTGCAGATCGCGCAGACCGGGTGTGTTCGGGGAGGAGATATTGATGACCGCGTAATCGGCATGCGGCGCGACGGCGGCGATCAGCGCGGGGTAATCGCGGACCGGATCGGCGCCCTCCTTATTAATGCCGACATTCGCGCCAAGCGGCACAGTCCGGTCCGCAAGGCCGCGCAATTGCGCCAGGTAGGCCTCAAGGCCCGCGTTGTTGAATCCCATCCGATTGATGACGGCGCGGTCGGCTTCCAGACGGAACAGTCGCGGACGCGGGTTACCGGGCTGCGGCCGGGGCGTGACCGTGCCGGTTTCGACGAAGCCGAAGCCAAGCCGCATCAGCCCGCGCGCGGCGGTCGCGCCTTTGTCGAAACCGGCGGCGAGGCCGATCGGATTGGCGAAGCGGCGGCCCAACACGTCGATGGCCAGGCTGGGATCGTCAGGCCCCGAAGCCCGGCCGGCGAGGCCCAAACGCAGCGCGCGCAAAGCCAGGTCGTGCGCGCGCTCCGGGTCCATGAGGCGCATCAGCGGGAGCAAAGCGGAGGCGAGAGCAGGTATCATAAGCACGATTATGCCGCGAAAACCGGCTCGGCGTCACCTGGTTCCACAGGTGGTGGTCTCTCTGGGCCGCCCCGTGGTGCTTCCTGGCATCATTATTCTGACGCGCGCCTACCCTTTGGCCCAGGTTTGAGGAACGCGCAGGTCCAGGACGGTCGCGATCTGGCGGCCCACCTGGCGGACGAAGGTGGTCAGGGTTTCAAGTTCGGCGCCTTCGGGGATACGGGTGCCGGTATCCCATAGCAGGAAAACCCCGCCAAGAAGGCGTCCTTGGACGTCGGAGACCGGACAGACAAGGATGGTGCCGACGTTCAGGGTTTCCAACCTGGCGCGGATCGCTGGGCTGCGCAGGGTGTCGGCGACGTAGATTTGGCATACGCCTTCCAGCATTTCCGGCAGCAGGTCGCTCCATTCGGACAGCGGCCGGTTCTGGACCAAGGGGCCCGCGGAGTGGCCGGGTCCGGCGACGGAGTTGGTGATATCGTAACGCAGCAGGCCAATACCGGTCAGGCCGGTGACCCCGTTATGCACCACGTCCAGACGGACGCGTGCCGCATTCGGGGCGTGTTCCAGCACGGATTCCAGCAATTGGTCGATGACTTTGTTGGCGCCGGCGAGGTGGCGCAGTTCGGCTTGCAGGATGGCATCGTCGCGTTCTCGCAGGCGGCTGGCGCGTCCGGCATTGGTTTCGAAAAACGCGACCCAAAGCCCGTCGGCGATGCTCCATTCGCGAACGCAGTTGTATCCGGCCCAAAGGGCGGTCAGCAAAGCCGCGGTCATGACCGGCTGCACCACAAGACGGCCCACGGGACGCCTCAGGTGGGACAGGGTTTCCATGACCGCGTTGAAAAACATCATGATCTCGATCATGAAAACTCCGAATTGAAAATGGCTGGTCGAAATCGCGGGTCACCCCATCGGGGCTGCGATCACGCTGGTTTCGCCGGTGGCGGCGACGCACAGGACGGTGGCGCCGCCCGCGCCGGACACCAGGACCATGTCGCCGACGGCCATCATGTCGCTGGCATCGCCGAAAAAATTCTCGCCGCGGACCGTATCCAGGGAATTCTTCCCTGTTTTGTAATGCCACATCGTGAACCCGTTGGCGTAGGCGAGGACGGAGAGGTCGCGGACGGCGAAGGCCATGGTGACGTTTCCTTACGAAAAAAAGGCCGCGACCATTGCTGGTCGCGGCCTTTTTGGTGGATGGGGTGGACAGGCGGTTAAAGGCTTTGGGCACACCTCGCCCGTTGATGTCCCAATCCTATTACCGGGTAATAAGTCCTGTCAACGAAAATTTTTCCTGAATCGCCATCAGAGTACGATGCCCTTGACCCGCAGCGGCCATTCCAGGCGTTCCAGGGCTTCCCGCCACAACCGGAAGTCGCAGCGCTCCGTCGCATAAGCCGGGTTCGGCGCGGCCTGACGCTCGCCCCAGACGCGCAGGATGCGGGCATGGACCAGGTCGATACGGCGGCGGCGATACAAAGCGTCGAGGCAGCGGACGATGTCGTCGGGTTCGCAAGGGCGTTGGGTGCGGCCTTGGTTGGCGGTATAACGCGCGCCGTCGCGGCGGGCGCGCAGGGCGGCCATGGTCCACAGCCAGGCGTCCTCGGCGGTTCGGAACGGTTCGGCGCGCGGGCTCGCCGGGTTGGGCCGGTTGGCCGCGATCCTGCTGGCGGTGGCGGAACTGGACATGGCGCTCTCATCCGGTGTTAAGAAATGGTTGATGCGTAGCGGCCCAAACTAAACCATAGGTTGCATACACAGGCAAGCGCGAATTTTCGATTTTTCTGTTTCAATGACACGAGAAATTTAGGACAATGCGCCTTGACGCGCAGGGAAAACGGAGTCGGATCAGACCTGTTTTCCTGTCCACTGCCAAACAACCCCTGTGGGGGCGACTCAAGATGGGATGATGGTCATGAAGCATGAGGATATCTGGCGCGCGGTCGATGCGCTGGCGGCGGAAAATGGCCTGTCGGCCTCGGGGCTGGCGAAACGCGCGGGTCTGGACCCGACCACGTTCAACAAGTCGAAGCGGCGGACGGCGGAGGGGCACGAACGCTGGCCGGCGACAGCGCGCGCGTGCCGGTGACCAGCGCGGTGAACCCTTCCAGGCTGGCCCCGGTGGCGTTCAGGATTTTCGCCACGCTTTCCGTCCCCGGCCAGCGTTC
>JAYWAX010000518.1:0-3661 GCA_043782125.1 Acetobacteraceae bacterium
GATGTGCGACATGATCGTTGCCGCCGACACCGCGAAATTCGGTCAGCCAGAGATCAATCTGGGCGTCATTCCCGGCGCGGGCGGCACCCAGCGCCTGACTCGCGCTGTCGGCAAGTCCAAAGCGATGGACATGGTTCTGACCGCGCGCATGATGGACGCGGCGGAGGCCGAGCGCGCCAACCTCGTGTCCCGCGTGTTCCCGGCAGACCAAATGCTACCGGAGGCGCTGAAGATCGCCGCCCGGATCGCCGATCTGTCGCCTGTCGCGGTGCAATTCGCCAAGGCCGCCGTCAATCGCGCGTTCGAAATGACGCTGGTTGAGGGCGTGCGGCACGAGCGGGCCTTGTTCCTGTCTCTTTTTGGCACGCCGGACCAAAAAGAGGGCATGGCCGCCTTTGTCGAAAAGCGGAAAGCGGTCTTTCACCGGGGATGATCGAGACAGGTAGCAAGGAGACGCTAAAAAATGAGGGGAATCTCCATCTAAAAACGGAGATTCCCCTCGCATATTCAGCGGCACGACCCTATGTTCGTTCTCAATGTCTGCCCGTTCCTCCTCGTCCGCCGTGACGCCGATCCCGTTATTTCCTCGCGCTCAGGCGGGACCGGCCTTGCATGCGCTGCTGATCAGCGAGGATCCGGGCTGGATCGTGCCGGTACGCGAAGCCGTCGCCGCCGCGGGCGGTGTCGTCGAAACCGTGACCGCTCGCGCCGCCATCGCGCGCCTTTCTGGGCCGTGTGCCGGTGTGTCCCATGTCCTGGTGGACCGCAAAGGCGCCGGCGCCTTGGCCGAAATCTTTATCGACCTGACCACCGACACCGCCAGCCCGGACATCGTGCTGCTGTTGCTCGACCCCAACGGGCCAGAGCCGGACGGCCCAAGAACCATCCTGACACCCAGCCGGCGCTCGGTCGCGGCCGCGCTGGCGGTGCCGCATGTGCGGCGGGAGGGCAACGAACCTATCCTTCCCGCGGCCGAATTGCTGCGCGTCGTCGAAGGCGAAATGATCCGGCCGCGTTACCAGCCGATCGTGCGCATGGCCGATCGCGTCGTCACGGCGGTCGAGGTTCTGGCGCGGCTCAACCATCCCGTGCACGGCCCCGTGACCCCCGACTGGTTCGTGCCTCGATTCGAGGATTCGGGCCTCGCCTTCACCCTGACCGAGCTAATTTCCACCCACGCCTTTTCCGATCGCGCCGGTCCGCATTTCTGCGGCCTGGATCTGGCTGTTGCGCTGAATTATCCGCTGAAAGTGCTGTCGCACCCGCTGGCCGCCGCCAGCCTGGACTGCAAGCGCGCCGCGTTGGGCCTGACGCCGGATCAGGTGATCGTCGAACTGACGGAAAGCCGGCCGGTCGAGGATTTTGCCACTCTGGGCCGTTCGATGGACTCGCTGCGGAAACTTGGCTACCGCATCTCGATCGACGATGTCGGCCCGGCAGTGAAGAATTTCGAAAAACTGCTGACACTGCCTTTCACGGGTCTGAAACTCGACAAGGGGATTGTGCGCATGCTCGGTTCCCACGGGCCAGCCGCCGCGATGGCGCCCCGAGTGATCGAGCAGGCGCGGATCAGGGGTTTGAACGTGGTCGCGGAAGGCGTTGAAACGCAAGATCTATGGGATCGCCTGATCGCCCTGGGCGTACAGGAAGCACAGGGATTTTTCATCGCGCGCCCGCTGCCGGTTGCCGCAGTGCCGCTGTGGTGGGACGCCTGGCGCGCCTCAGGACGTTGACATTTTCTACTACCGTTGCGGACCTGAACCGCACGTGCGAAAATTCTCGACTCCTGCTACATCGCCAATGCTTCGATGCTCAGTTGCGAAATCTCCAGATATTCGCATATCAGACCGCGAACCGCTGGGCTTAGCCCGCCCCACTGCGTTGAGCCCATCGGTCTTCTTGTCTTGAACGTTCCGGGAGCAGCCCCGATTTTCAGTGCGCCCAACACCGAGGAACAGCGCAGGCAACACGGTTTGGCGGTGCATTCGATGCGGACTTTGGCGGGGGAAACCAAAAGCTTTCCTTTGCGATCTCTCTTGTGCTCGCGATCGAAGTATTTTCCCATTTCGCCTCGATCCATCCGGCAGACATTTTTGATGAATTCGTCGAGCGCCACCATTTCCGCGTGACCGGTCCCGGTGGAGCCCGGAATCGTGCGGGCCGGATCGTAGTGAAGCGTTGCCATGCAATCCGCCGCGCCGTCGCCTCCGGATTCGGTCTCCGGTGCCTCGAATTCGCTCCAATACCTCGCCCAATCGGGAGCGGCTTTGGGGACGCGGGTTGCGCGCCGAGGGCGTAGCGTATCGCTCATGGTTTGGTCCTCCGAGCCTCGCCGGGAAAGCCTCAGTGTGTCAGTCCGGCCCGCTGACGACTGCCGCCATGACAAAGATTGGGCCTCCGCCTGGGCCGCGGCAAGCCCGCGCGCCGAAGTCAGCGCAGCGGGATCGCTTCCGCCGGACAGCGCCGAGGCTCGCCGGCGCCGTCCCATAGCCAATACACATTCGTGCCGTCGCCGTTGACCGCGACGACCTTGTGGTTGCCCGCGGTATCGATGGCATGGATCGTCACGCGGCTGATCAGGCCGGTCTTCAGCGCCCGCATGTCGTCCACCGCCTCCAGCACCGCGTCGGCGACCGAGGCGCCCTTCTTCATGTAAAGAACGATCGACCGGGCGGTACAGCAACGGATTGTCATTTCGCCCGCGCCGGTGCAGGCCGCGCCGCCGTATCGCGTGTCGGCATAAGACCCGGCGCCGACGATCGGGCTGTCGCCCAGACGGCCCGGGTATTTCCAGCCCCAGCCGGACGTACTGGTACCCGAACAAATATTTCCGCCGCGATCGTGCGCCAAAAACACTGTGGTATCGCGGCCTTTTTCCGGGTCGATCGCGTGGCGGCACAATTCGGCCAGCGGAATATCCGGCCAGGCCTGCTTCTGCGCGGGCGTCAGTGTCCGGTCGAACCACGCGCGCCAGACCCGGCGAGAATCCTCGATCAGGTTGTCGGCGGGCGTGGCGCCGATTTCATGGGCGAACCGCGCCGCGCCTTCGCCCACCAGCAATTCGTGCGGCAGGCGGCGCATGATCTCGCGTGCCACGCTGACCGGATGCAGGTAGCCCTTCAACGCCCCGACCGCGCCGGAGCGCAGTGTCGATCCATCCATCAGGCACGCGTCGAGTTCCAGTTCGCACAGAAGATTCGGCCAGCCGCCGCGCCCCACGGTGCGCACGGTGGGATCGGCCTCAATGGGCCGGATGCCGGCTTCAATCGCGTCCAGCGCCGCATGACCGGCGGCCAGCAGGCGGGCGGCGGTGGGAACGCCCAAAGTGCCTTCGTTGTTGGTGAGGAGAATCATTCGGGGGCTCCGGCGGCGAGGTGGGTCCGTCCCCAGGAAGTAACATTTCCATCGGGGAGATAAAGCGTCTTTTCAAACGGGGACGGACACCGAGCGGCGTTTCGTGCCGCCGCCGGCCGGTCGCATCCCGGCCGCGCCAGGGTGCCAAATCGGGCGGACACTTAGGCGCGGGATTCCGCCACGACGCTGACCCGGCCAGTACCATGCCCCCTGGCCGCCGCCGCGATTTGCATTGCCAGGTTGGCCTTGGCCGGCCTGCTTCGGCATGGGGCAAGCCGAGATCGGCGAACACATTGCCGGTTCCCTC
>JAYWAX010000519.1:0-3661 GCA_043782125.1 Acetobacteraceae bacterium
CAATCGTTTCCGTGTCGAAGACACCGGCCGCTTTGCCACCGATAACCCCGGCCGCCACTCCCGTACAGGGCGGAACGGCCGCGGCACGAACCCGCCGCCGCAATTCGGGCACACATTTTTCAAAAACCGCTCCACGCACGCCGTGCAAAACGTGCATTCGAACGAACAAATCCGGGCCAGTCCGCTGTCCGGCGGCAAATCCCGGTCGCAGTATTCGCAATTCGGCCGCAGTTCCAATGCCATGCTTCGCCTCCGTTCCGTCGTGCCCTTCGCCGTCAGGCCGTGCCGTTCCCGGTGGCCAGGTGGAGCCAGGCCCTGACAGGGGTGGAACGGTCACCGTTGTTCCAGCGCGCGTCTTTCCGTCCAAAACCCGAGCGCGCCCAAAGAACGACCGCTTTCCGAGCCCGGCCAAACCTCAAACCCTGTTAACCCGCAAACCCTGTTAACCCGCAAGCCCAAACCCGATCGCGTTTCGCAGCAACCGGAGAAACCCCGCCGTCTCCCACGCCCCCCGGAACGTCGCGGGCACCGTATCCCCCGGCCGCGCCACGCGCGACGACGGATCGTGGCAGTGGCCCAGGGCGAAATACGTCACCTGGCCCAGACCGAGCGCGCGCGTGTAACCGATCGTCCGCGTCAGCCCATCGGCCAGCAGCGAGGTATCCGCGCCATACAATGCCGCGATTTCCGGTGCCGCCGCCTCTGGCCCATACGCCGCCGTCAGCAGAATCCGCGTCGAGGCCGGATCCTGGAGTTCGATGAAATACGGCTCGTCCTCCACCTCGAACCCGCCGCCAAGCCCTTGCGTGACCGGATGCCCGGTATCGGCGACATCGACCCGGAATTGCCGCTGTGGCGGATGGGTGAGGAAAAAACTCCCCAGCAGCGCGTGATGCGATGTTTTGACGGTGCGGCGCGCGCGCACGCCCTCCACCTTCTGGGCGCGCCCGCCGCTGGTGCCGTGCAGCGCCAGCCAATGCCCGCCCGCTTCCAGCCACGCCCGCAGCGCCTGGCATTGCGAGTCGTCCGGATACGGACCCGCGACATACGTAATCAGAAGCTTCGACAGCGGCAGCCATTTTTCAACATCGGCGAAATCGTTGGCGACGGAGGCGCCGGTATGTTGCTCCGCCAGCAACCCCAGCAGAGTCAGCCGCGCGTAATCGTGATCGTGGCCCGCCGGTTGGCCCGGCGGAAAGCCACCCGCGATCACATGTGCCCGTCCGGGTTTTGTTTCGGTCATGGGATCGCCTCGTTCCCTGTGTCCGGGCATCGTAAGCCCAATACCTGGCGTGCATCAAACCGCTTACTCGGCGTGCATCGAACGGCGATGCCTTGCGTGCCTGGTCCGTCCGGCGTTACTCCCCTGTTGCAGTCTGATGAAGGGATGTCAGCGCCGATGCGCGTCAAGGATGTAAAGAAGGTCGTTCTCGCTTACTCCGGCGGTCTCGATACCAGCGTGATTCTGCGCTGGCTTCAGACCGAGTACAAGTGCGAGGTCGTGACGTTCACCGCCGATCTCGGCCAGGGCGAGGAACTCGAACCCGCCCGCAAAAAGGCGGAGATGTTCGGCGTCAAGGAAATCTTCGTCGACGATCTGCGCGAAACCTTCGTGAAAGATTTCGTTTTCCCGATGTTCCGGGCGAACGCGCTGTATGAGGGCCAGTACCTGCTTGGCACCTCCATCGCCCGCCCGCTGATCGCGCAGCGCCAGATCGAGATCGCCGAGCTGACCGGCGCCGACGCCGTCGCCCATGGCGCGACCGGCAAGGGCAACGATCAGGTGCGGTTCGAGCTGTCGTATTACGCGCTGAACCCCAACATCAAAATCATCGCCCCCTGGCGCGAATGGGAACTGACAAGCCGTACAAAACTGCTGGAATTCGCTGAGACGAATCAAATCCCGATCGCCAAGGACAAGCGCGGCGAGGCGCCATTCAGTGTGGACGCGAACCTGCTGCACTCGTCGTCCGAGGGAAAAATCCTCGAAGACCCGGCGGTCGAGGCGGATGAGATCGTCTACCAGCGCACCATCCGCCCGGAAGACGCGCCGGATAAGGCGACCGTTATTTCGATGGACTTCGAACGCGGCGATCCCGTTGCCATCGACGGCGTTCGCATGTCGCCGGCGTCGTTGCTGACGCGGTTGAACGAACTGGGGAAGGCGAATGGGATCGGCCGGCTCGATTTGGTGGAAAACCGCTTCGTCGGCATGAAATCCCGCGGCGTCTATGAAACACCGGGCGGCACGATCCTGCTGCAAGCCCACCGCTCCATCGAAAGCATCACCCTCGATCGCGAAGCTGGGCATCTCAAAGACAGCCTGATGCCGCAGTATGCCGAGCTAATCTACAACGGGTTCTGGTTCAGCCCGGAGCGGCGGATGTTGCAGGCGCTGATCGACGAGAGCCAGAACAGCGTCACCGGGCGCGTTCGTCTGAAGCTGTACAAAGGCAACGTCAGCTGCATCGGCCGCGAATCTCCGCACAGCCTCTACGACACCCGCGTCGTGACGTTCGAGGACGACCAGGGCGCGTACGACCAGTTCGACGCCCAGGGATTCATTAAGCTGAATGCGTTGCGGTTGCGGCTGGGGGCGATGGTGGGGCGGCGCGGCGGCGCGCTGTGACAGGCAGGGAGGCAAGGGGCGCATGATCGCATTCAGCCGATGGGCGAGCCTTCTGGCCGTGTTACTGTTCGCGGCCTGTGGCGGTCCCGAGATGAATTGCGATCTGGTCGTCGTGACCAAAATGCCGCTGGAGGTGCGCAGCAAGCTGCTGGTCGTGCCGGTGGGCATTGGTGGCAAATGGGTCAACCTGCTGGTCGATACCGGCGCCGAGCGGACGGCCCTGTCGGAAGAAGCGGTGGCTCGTCTGGGACTTGCGCGCGATCCCAAGACCATGACCCGTTCGACCGGTCTGGGCGGTTCCTTCACGTCCTCGGACGCGATTGTGCCGGGTTTGGTATTGGGCGGCGTGCGGTTCCCGGTGGAACATGTGTCGGTGGCGCAGTTGCGGTTTGGCCCGGGACTCGCCGCGGACGGGCTGCTGGGGTCGGATATTCTGTTGGGCTTCGACCTCGATATCGACGTCCCCGACCGGATGCTGACGTTGTATCGCGCGCGGCAATGCGCCGATGTGCGTCCGCCTTGGACGGAACCCTATGAACGTGTGCCTGGTGTCCGCGCGCTGCGCGACCGGCTGCTGATCCCGCTGGAGCTGGACGGCGTAAAAGGCATGGGCATCCTGGATACCGGGGCGCAGGCGACCACGATCGGCCCGAGGATGGCGGTGCGCCTTGGATTGACGGCGCAGGCGCTCGCCGGGGATCAGATTGTTCGCCACCACGGCGCCGGTCCGGGCACGCAAGAGGCGCGGTTGCATCGTTTCAGCCTGTTGCGGATTGGTCCCGCGGTCGCCAGCGGCCCGATGCTGTCGGTGCTGCCAGTGGACGCGGGCGTTGGCGATGCGCTGGTCGGCGAGGATTTCATCGACGGCCGCCGTATCTGGATGTCGTTCTCCAGCCGGGAGGTGTTCCTGGCGACGACGCAACCGGGTGGGGCCAGGTAAGGCGACGCCCAAAGATTAACGAGTCAATCGGTCAAAACGATCCTGTCATGGTCCGCGAAGGCGGACCATCCACGATTTGCGGTGCTGGACTG
>JAYWAX010000520.1:0-26402 GCA_043782125.1 Acetobacteraceae bacterium
CATGGGGTGATGCCGCCGTCGTTTCCGGTGTTTTCCAAGCCGCTGATCAATCTGCGCGGGATGGGCACGGGCAGTCAGGCGGTTGAATCGGAGGCCGCGTATAAGGCCGCCCTGACCCCTGGCCATTTCTGGTGCACGCTGCTGACGGGGGCACATGTTTCCTCGGATGTCGCGCTGGCCGATGGGGTGGCGAAGTGGTGGCGGCATACGACCGGCGTGTCCACGGCGGGCGGGACTTTCGATTACTGGCACATCCAGGCCGGCGCCGTGCCAGAGATCGAAACCTGGTGCGGCGATTGGGCGTCGAAGCACCTGCGCGGCTATACCGGCATGGCCAATTTCGAAACCATCGGCGGACGGATGATCGAGGCGCATCTGCGGTTCGCCGATCAATGGCCGGATCTTTACGGTCCCGGCTGGGTCGAGGCTTTGATCGAGCTGTACGCCAAGGGGGATTGGCAGTATCCGGATATTGCGCGCGCCGATGGTTACAGCGTCGTGCTGTTCCTGCCGCACGGCCCGCGGTACCGCCATCCCCCGCCCGAAATCGTGGATCGGGTCGCGGCGATCGACGGCGTGTCGAGCGTGCAGATCACCTTTTACGAGGGCCGCGATCCGGCGTCGCATGCGATGCCGCCCGGCGGGTTCCGGGTGGCGATCGTCAACGCGGTCTCGCTGGACGCGGGCCGCGAGGGACGGGAGATGCTGCGGCGCGCGATTCTGGACGAGTCCGGGGTTTCTTAAGGGTTTGTTAACGGCGGTGGCGGACACTGGCGCCGCCCATGCGCCCTTGCCCCTTCGCCGCCGTGCTGCGTCTTGCTCTGATTCTGAGCGTCTGGGCTTTTGGCGCTCCGCGCGCCGCGGAGTTGAAAGTCGCGACCTGGAACCTCAACTGGCTCAGCAACCGCCAGACTGGGCTGCCCACGGACGTCGTCATGCGCGTGGCTGAGGACTTCGACCGGCTTCGCGCTTATGCGCTGGAACTGAACGCCGACGTGATCGCGATCCAGGAAGTGGACAACGTGGAAACCGCGCGCCGTGTGTTTCCAACCGAGGCATGGTCGATCCATCTGAGCCGCGACCGCGTCCGCCAGCGCGTCGGAATCGCGGTGCGGCGCGGTATTCCGTACGACGTCAATCCCGACGTGACCGCCATCGCGATGGACCCGGTGGCGCGGCTGCGCAGCGGCGCCGACGTGACGTTGCGGTTGCCATCGGGGCCGTTGCGCGTGCTGGCGATTCATTTGAAGCAGGGCTGCCAGTATCTCGGCTATGGGCAGCGGCCGAATATCACCTGTCTGACGCTGATGTCGCAGTTTGAGATCGTGGCCCAATGGGCCGCCGCGCGGCGCGAGGACGGGGTGCCGTTTCTGATCCTTGGCGACTTCAACCGCGGCATGGACAAGCGGCGCGATCCGTTCGTCGCCACGATCCGCGCCGCCGCCGATTTTTCCCGCGCGACCGAGGGTTTCAGCAGTCCGTGCTGGGGGCGGGATGCCTTTATCGACCATATTCTGGCGGGCGGTGCGGCGCGGGCCTGGATGCGGCCAGGGACGTTGAAGGTCTTGACCTACCGGGAGACCGATCCGGCGTTCAAGGGACGGCTGTCGGATCATTGCCCGGTCTCCGTCCGATTGGCGGTGCCGGATTGAGGCCTGGGCGATCGGGGGGAGGTAAGTAAGCATTGGGGCGCTGCCCCAAACCCCGCGAGGGCTTTGCCCCTCGACCCCACCAGGGACACGGTCCCTGGACTGCGATCGGTTGGGGTCTTTGAGAAGGAGGGCCTACACGGATGTTGAAACGCCATGGATGGCCCTCCTTCTCAAAGACCCCAAAAAATGGGTTCCAAGGCCCTGCCTTGGCGGGATCGAAGGGCAGCGCCCTCGTGGGGTCTGGGGCAAAGCCCCGGTGCTTTCTTGCCTTCGACCGATCGCCCAGGAATTGACCCGGCCTTGTCTTGGGGGGGGCGGTCCCTTAGGTTTCGGCGCCTGACTCCAGGGAGACGCCGATGACGAAAATTCTGATTGTGCATGGGGCTGGCATGAATATGCGCGGCAAGGTGCAGACCGAAATCTTCGGCAAGATGACGTTGCCGGAGTACGACGCGAAGATCCGCGCGTATGCCGCCGAACTCGGCCTGGAGATTGAGATATTCCATTCGAATATCGAAGGCGAGGTCGTCAATAAATTTTATGCCGCGAACGATGCGGGTGTGGCGGCGGCGATTTTCAATCCGGCGGGATTCT
Source organism: Acetobacteraceae bacterium (assembly GCA_043782125.1). Lineage (GTDB taxonomy): Bacteria > Pseudomonadota > Alphaproteobacteria > Acetobacterales > Acetobacteraceae > Rhodopila. The sequence continues at coordinate 2,247 of JAYWAX010000520.1, forward strand.
CGCGCGGGTATCCGGCGCTGACGGCGGCGATCGGGCAGGTGACGTTTCCGACCATCGAGGTGCATATTTCCAATCCGCTGCGGCGCGGGCCGGCGTCGGATACGTCCGGTGTCAGTCTGGGGTTTGTCGCGGGATATGGGGTGGCTGGGTATTACCTCGCGTTGCGGGGTCTGAAGGACATGCTGGCGGCGAAATGACGGGTCTCGGGTTTGGGTTCACGTTCGCGGACCTCGCGGTGCGGGACGGGTTGGCGCGGTTGGACCAGGAATTTGTGGCCGGTCTCGCGGCGGCGGATATCGGCTTACATGCGCGGTTGATGGCGGCGCGGGCGGTGCCCGATGCGTTGTCGGTCAAGGACGAGTCGGCGTTGATCGTCGAACTGGGTCCGCATTTGGACGGGTTCGTCGCGACGTTGTTTGGCGTCGAGGCGGAGACAGCGGCGTTGCTGGCGGAAACCTTGCGGCTGGACCCGGTCCACGCGTGCAAGCGGCTGTTTGTGCAGCGCCAGGCGGTGAAGAAATATGCCGATGTTTCGACTTTCGATGGGGCGGCGTTGGGCGCGGCGTTGGAAGCGCGGTTTGGCGGTCCGCTGACCGAACCGCTTTTCGCGGCGTCCGTCGCGGCGTGGGAGAAAGACGGGAACGCTGCTGCGTTGGACGACGCGCTGCGTTACGCCGCATGGGCCACTCTGGCACCCGCCGGTCAGGCCGCGCATCGCGACGGCACGATGTTTCGCGTGCCGCACCGGGTCGATCCGCAACATCTGGTTCCCGTTGAAACCATCGTTCGCGATGGCGTGACGATGCTGCGTTTGCCGGAACACCGCTGGCGGCATCGCGAAGGTTTTGCGCTGACCGATCCCGGCATGACCGGCCAGCAGGCGTTGGACCAGGTCAATTACTGCATCCTGTGCCACACGCAGGGCAAGGATTCGTGCAGCCGCGGTTTGACGGACAGGAAAACCGGCGCGTTTCAGAAATCGCCGTTCGGGGTGACTCTGGCGGGGTGTCCGCTGGACGAGAAGATTTCCGAAATGCATACGTTGCGCGCGGCTGGCCATGTGCTCGGGGCTTTCGCGACAATCGCCATCGACAATCCGATGATGGCGGCGACTGGGCATCGCATCTGCAACGATTGCATGAAGGCGTGCATTTATCAGAAGCAGGAGCCGGTCGATATTCCGCAGGCCGAAACCAACATCCTGAAAGACGTGCTGGCGCTGCCCTGGGGGTTTGAGATTTACGCGCTGCTTACGCGTTGGAATCCGCTGGATATTCGGCGGCCTCTGCCGCGTCCGGACAGCGGACGAAAAGTGTTGGTGGTCGGTTTGGGGCCGGCGGGGTTCACGCTGGCGCATCATTTGATGAATGACGGTCATACCGTTGTCGCGGTGGATGGGCTGAAAATCGAGCCGCTTGGACTCGATGCGCGGGCGCCGGTGCGGGATACCGACACGCTGTTCGAAAACCTGGACGACCGGGTGATGGCAGGGTTCGGCGGGGTGGCTGAATACGGCATCACCGTGCGGTGGAACAAGAATTATTTGAAACTGGTGCGGTTGTTGCTGGAGCGGCGGGAGAATTTCGCGCATTTCGGCGGGGTTCGTTTCGGTGGTGGCGCGACGATGACAATCGACGATGCGTGGTCGATGGGCTTCGATCATGTCGCGTTGTGCATGGGCGCGGGCAAGCCGACGGTGCTGGATATTCCGAACGGGCTGGCGCGCGGCGTGCGGCAGGCGTCGGATTTTCTTATGGCGCTGCAACTGACGGGCGCGGCGAAGACGTCGTCGATCGCCAATCTGCAACTGCGGCTTCCGGTGGTCGTGATTGGCGGCGGGCTGACGGCGATCGATACAGCGACCGAAAGTCTCGCTTATTACGTACGTCAGGTGGAAAAATTCGCGGCTCGGCATGCCGCTCTGGGCCGGTCGCCGCGTTGGACCGAGGAAGAGGCGGAGACCGCGCGGGAGTTTCTGGACCATGCGGCGGCGATCGCGGCGGAGCGGGCAAAGGCGCGCGACGAAGACCGTGCGCCGCGTTTGGCCGCGCTGCTGGACAGTTGGGGTGGCGCGACCGTTGCCTATCGCCGGCGTCTGGTCGATAGCCCATCTTATACGCTGAACCACGAGGAAGTCGCGAAGGCACTGGAAGAAGGCGTGCGTTTCGCCGAGGGTCTGACGCCAAAGGCGGTGAAGCTGGACCGGTTTGGGCATGCGGCGGCGTTGGAAGTCTCGGGCGTGAATGGCGACGTGTCGATCCTGCCCGCGCGGGCCATTCTGGTCGCGGCGGGCACGCAGCCGAACACGGTGCTGGCCCGGGAAGACGGGCGCATCCAACTGGATGGGCGGTATTTCCAGGCGATCGATGAAAGCGGCGCGCATGTTTCGCCGGTGCGTGGCCTGGCCAAGCCGGACGAGAACCAGGTGCTGATGCACAAGGCGCCCGATGGGCGCTTCATCAGTTTCTTCGGCGATCTGCATCCGAGTTTCTTTGGCAACGTGGTCAAGGCCATGGGCGGGGCGAAGCGGGGTTATCCCGTCGTGTCGCGCGTGTTGGGCGCGATCCCGGCGTCGCCGATTTCCGGCGCCGATCTGATCCGCCGCTGCCGGAACGATCTGACGGCGCGGGTTCACGCGGTCAATCGGCTGACTCCGACGATCGTGGAAGTGGTTGTGCATGCGCCGGCGGCGGCGCGGGCATTCAGCCCAGGCCAGTTTTACAGGTTGCAGAACTTCGAGGTTTTGGCGCCTCGGGTGGACGGCACGACGCTGAGCATGGAAGGCCTGGCCATGACCGGTGCATGGACCGATCCGGCGCGCGGTCTGGTCAGCGTGATCGTGCTGGAAATGGGCGGAAGTTCCGATATTTGTGCGATTCTGAAGCCGGGCGAGCCGGTGATCCTGATGGGTCCCACCGGGATGCCGACGGATATTCACGCCGATACGACGGTCGCGCTGATTGGCGGCGGTCTGGGCAACGCGGTGCTGTTTTCCATCGGCGCGGCGACGCGCGCGGCCGGATCGAAAGTCATTTATTTCGCCGGGTACAAGGCGGCCCAGGACCGGTATAAGGTGGAGGATATCGAGCGCGCGGCGGATGTCATTGTCTGGTGCTGCGACGAGGCGCCGGGATTCGCGCCATCGCGGCCTCAGGACCGGGGATTTGTTGGAAATATCGTAGAGGCGATGCGCGCTTATGGGGCAGGAGAATTGGGCCTTCAGGCGGTGCCGCTGAAGGATGCGACTCATATGATCGCGATCGGGTCCGACCGGATGATGCGCGCGGTCGGGCAGGCGCGGCATGGGGTGCTGGCACCGTTGCTGAATCCAGACCATGTCGCGATCGGATCGATCAACTCGCCGATGCAGTGCATGATGAAAGAAGTCTGTGCGCAATGTTTGCAGGCGCATGTGGACCCGGTGACGCGGGAGCGGACGGTGGTGTTTTCCTGCTTCAATCAGGACCAGGCGTTGGATCGCGTGGATTTCGCCGTGTTGCGCGATCGCCTGGATCAGAACGGCACGCAGGAGAAATTGACGGCGTTGTGGATCGATCGCGCGCTGCGTTTATCGGGGATGAGGGTCTGATGCCGCCACCTGTTGGTCCAGAGGTCGATACGACTCCGCGTCCGTTGCCACTGCGGAATGCGCTGCGCGGGCAATACGCGGTGCTGGAACCGTTGCATAAACGCCATGCGGAGGAGTTGTGGCACGCGGCACAGGGCGCGGATGAAAGCTGGACATATTTGAATTGCGGGCCGTTTGCCTCGCTGGCGGCGATGTCGCAGTACATTGCCACCTTTGCGACGGATCAATCCCGGGTTGCATGGGCGGTGCGTCCGGTGGCGACGGGCGTTGCGTCGGGTTGGTTATCGTTGCTGGATATTCAGCCGGCGAATGCGGCAGTGGAATTGGGCAATATTTGGTTCGCGCCGGTTATGCAACGGACTCGCGCGGCGACGGAGGCGATGTTCCTGCCATTGCGCCATGTCGCGGACGATCTGGGCTACCGGCGTTTGGTGTGGAAGTGCAATTCGTTGAATGCGCCGTCGAAACGCGCGGCGGACCGGCTGGGGTTCATTTTCGAGGGCTGTCACCGGATGCATTTGGTGGCCAAAGGGCGGCGGCGCGACAGCGATTGGTACAGCATTGTCGAGGACGAATGGCCGTCGCGGCGGGACGCGCTGCTCGCCTGGCTGGCGCCGGAGAATTTCGGCTCCGACGGCACAGCTTTGCGCGGTCTGGCGGAGATAAGGGGCGGCTGATCAGCCCCAAACCTCCGGAAACTTCGTGGCGATCCAGCGGGTCAGATGGGCGTTGACGGCGACGGGATTTTCTTGCGCCATCCAGTGGCCGGTCTTCACGATCGCTTCGGTCAGATCGGGACAGCCCGCGCGCATCGGCTCTGCAAGGCGGGAGTGGACGGTTTCGCAGGTGTAATCGTATTCGCCATGCAGAAATAACACGGGCATGTCGAGGCGGCCGTCATTTGCCGATTTTTCGGCATAGGCGGCGTTGGCTTCGGGGTTCATGTACCAGGAATCCGGCCCGAAGAATCCATTGCGGGTCAGTGCGGCGACATAAACATTCATGTCGGCTTCGGTCAGCACATCGGTATCGCGCGGCAGGTCGGGCGCGGCGGCGCGGCCGCCGAACCAGCCGCCGTCGCGCCGGACGAAGGCGGTGCGCGAGGGTTTTCCGAGTCCGGCGGGATCGCCTTTGCGGAACAGGGCTTTCACGGTTGCCTCGACATTCGCTTCGAACACGGTGTGGGCTTTCGCGAAGTTTTCCCGGTAGAATAATTGATACTCCCATTGGCCCGCCGGGAATTCCGCTTCGGGGTAAATGGTGCGGTCGATCAGGTCCGCAACGGCGCGCGGACCGAATCCCTTGGGGAAATAGGGCACGCATAGATTCGCGACCCCATGGCAACGATCTGGGTGATGGCTGGCGATGCTCCAGACCACCGGGCTTCCCCAGTCGTGGCCGACCCAAATGGCTTTTTGGTGACCCAGACTGTCAAGGAGTTCGATCGCATCGGCAGTAATTTGCTCCAGCGTGTAATCTTCGTTGCGCGGATGCACGGTGGAACGGCCGTAACCGCGCATGTCCGGCGCGATCGCGCGAAAGCCCAAAGCGGCGAGGCAGGGGAGTTGGTGGCGCCAGGAGATGGACATTTCGGGCCAGCCATGGATGAAAATAACCGGCGTCGCGTCTTTTGCGCCGCAAGCCAGGTAAAAACCGGTGTGCCGCGGTGTTTTCACGGTGTGTTCGGTGACCGGAAACATGGCCGTCGCTCTCCTCAGGGAATGAGGCGTCAGCATACAGGCGGCGGCGGATATTGAGCAACGCAGGCGCGCCGCGCACACTCGGCGCAACAGACACCGGGAGAGGCTGATGGACAGGATCGAACTGCGGATCGACGAGCGGCGCCCGTTCGCGGACGGGCAGGCGTTTGGCGCGACCGGGGCGTATGAACGGCTGTCGGGGCGGGTTTTGTTCGCGGTGGACCCGATGGCGCCGGCGAATCTCGACGTTGTGGACCTGGAAAACGCGCCGCGCGACGCGGAGGGTCTGGTGCGGTTCGAGGCGGATTTCATGATTTTGACGCCCGCCGATGCGGCGCTCGGCAACCGGCGGGTGTTTTACGATTACGGCAATCGCGGCCATAAGCGTGCCTTGCAGTTCTTCAACGATGCCGTTCACAGCAACGATCCTCTGACGCCGGCGCATGCGGGCAATGGGTTTTTGATGCGGCGCGGGTATTCCGTGGCCTGGGTTGCCTGGGAGGGCGACATGCTGCCGGGCGATGGGCGGATGGTGCTGGATGTGCCGGTCGCGACAGAGAACGGGCGGCCGATCGAGGATCGCATCCGGGTCGAATTCATTCCGGATGCGCCGGGGGCGACGACGTACCCGCTCAGCGGGCGGGTGGCGGCGCACTCGTATCGGACCGCATCCATGGATACGCGCGACGCAATGTTCACGCGGCGGCGGTATCCCTACGACGAACCGGAAATCATTGCGACTGACCAATGGTCTTTCGCGATGGACATGTCCGCCATGGGGGCGGAGACCAAGGTGGCGGAACGGGCGATCGCGCCGTCGGACTGGCATATTTTTTATCCGGCGGGGTTTCGTCCGGGATGGATATATGAGCTGATTTATACCGCGAAGGACCCGAAAGTCATGGGTCTCGGGCATGTTGCGGTGCGGGATTTTGTCAGTTTTCTGAAATACGATACGACGGAGGCCAATCCGTTGCGGGGGACGGAAAAGGCTTATGGGTGGGGGCGGTCGCAGACGGGCCGGTGTCTCCGGGATTTCATTTATCGCGGCTATAACGCGGATTCCCGGGGACGGCGGGTGTTCGATGGGGCGATGCCGCATGTGGCAGGGGCGGGACGGAAATGGATGAATCATCGGTTTTCCAATCCGATCGTATCGGGTGGGCAACAGTATGAAGATCATTTCAATATCGCCGATTCATTTCCGTTTTCCTATGCCTGGTCCACGGATCACCTGACCGGCAAGCGGGACGCGATTTTGAAACGCCCGGAGACCGATCCGTTGGTGTTCCATACGCAGACGGCGACCGAGTATTGGGTGCGGCGCGGGTCGCTGGCGCATACGGACACGCAGGGCAACGATCTTGTGCAGCCGGACACGGTGCGGGTTTATTGTTGGTCCAGTTCGCAGCACTCGGCCAATCCGCTGCTGAAGGCGCCAGAGCGCGGGATCGGGCGGCATTATTCCAATAATGTCGCGACATCCATGTTCTTCCGGGCGATGTTGGATGCGATGGACGCATGGGCCTCGGCGGGGACGACGCCGCCGGACAGCCAGGTGCCGTCGCGCGCGGACGATACGCTGGTGGATTACGCGACGTGGCGGGCGCAATTCCCGGCGATCCCGGGGGTCATGACTCTGGCGTGTCCGAATGCGTTGCCGCTGCTGGATTTTGGGCCGGGCGTCGAGCAGGGGATTTTACGGGAACCGCCGGTTCTGGTGCATGGCCGGAACGATCCCGGCGGCCCAGGCCTGGGTTACACGGTGCTGGTCCCGGCGGTGGACGCCGACGGCAACGACATCCCGGGGGTGCGCGCGCCGACGGTCGCGGCGCCTTTGGGCACTTACACCGGCTGGAATCCGCGGGCGCACGGGTACGGGCATGGCGTGCAGTGGCGGTTCGAGGGGAGTTACATTCCGTTCCCCGAGACGGCGGCGGAGCGCGCGGCGACGGGCGATCCTCGGGCGGCGGTGCTGGACCGGTATCCCACGAAGCAGGCTTACCGGGACGCCATTGTCACAGCAGCGCGGGCGCTGGTCGCGCGCGGGTTGGTGCTGGAGGAAGATGTCGCGCGCTGCGCGGACATGGCCGCCGATTGGGGGCGGCCACGCCACGACATCGCGTTGTAATCGGCGTCAGAACGGGATCTCGTCGTCCAGATCGCCGCCTTTCGGGGCATCCCAGGACGGCGCGCCACCGGCCGGGGTTCTTGTCGTGGCCGCTGGGCGGGCTGCTGGTGCGCGCGCGGGGGTGGCTCGGGCCGGGGCGGAATAACCGCTGCCGCCGCCGGCGTCCATGTCGCCGCTGCCGCTATAGCCAGTCGAGTCGCCGCCGCCGCCGCTGTTGCGCGTGTCCAGCATGGTCAGGACACCGGTAAAGTTTTGGATGACGATTTCGGTCGTATAGCGTTCCTGGCCGCCCTGATCCGTCCATTTGCGCGTTTGCAGGGCGCCCTCGACGTAGATTTTGGCGCCTTTTTTCAGGTATTTTTCGGCGACGTCGGCGATCCGTTCGTTGAAGATCACGACGCGATGCCATTCCGTGCGTTCTTTGCGCTCTCCGGAGGCGCGATCGTTCCAGGTGTCGCTGGTGGCCAGCGCCAGGTTGACGATCTTGCCGCCGGTTTGGGTGTTGCGGACCTCTGGGTCGCGGCCCAGGTTGCCGACGAGAATGACCTTATTGACGCTACCAGCCATCGTGGGGCTCCCTTCTTGACCATGCGGTGGCTTAGGGTAATGCCCATTGGTTAACAACCCTTCCACACCGGCGGATTTTTTGCCATGGTTGGCGGGAACATCCATAGAACAAATCGCGGCGCGGTAACAGGGGTATCAGGACGGATGGCCGGTTTTATCGTCGTGCGTGGCGCGCGCGAGCACAATCTGAAGAATATCGACGTTTCGATCCCGCGCGACGCGTTGACGGTCATCACCGGCTTATCGGGGTCCGGGAAATCGTCGCTGGCCTTCGACACGATCTATGCCGAGGGGCAGCGCCGCTATGTCGAGTCGCTGTCGGCCTATGCGCGTCAGTTTCTGGAATTGATGGGCAAGCCGGATGTGGACAGCATCGAGGGGTTGTCGCCCGCGATTTCGATCGAACAGAAGACGACCAGCCGCAACCCGCGTTCGACGGTCGGCACGGTGACGGAAATTCACGATTATATGCGGCTGCTGTGGGCGCGGGTGGGGGTGCCTTACTCGCCCGCCACGGGGCTGCCGATCGAGGCGCAGACAGTGTCGCAAATGACGGATCGCGTGATGGCGATGCCGGAGGGGACGCGGCTGCTGATTTTGGCGCCGGTGGTGCGGGACCGGAAGGGCGAATACCGGAAGGAGCTTGCCGAGTTGCAACGGCGCGGGTTCACCCGGGTGAAGGTGGATGGCACGCTGTACGAAATTTCGGACGTGCCGGCGCTGAAGCGTAACATTCGGCACGAGATCGACGCCGTCGTGGACCGGATCGTCGTGCGCGACGGGGTGGCGTCGCGGCTGGCGGATAGTTTTGAAACCGCGCTGTCGATGTCGGAAGGCGTGGTTTACGCCGAAAATGCCGACACTGCGGAACGGACGATTTTTTCATCGAAATTCGCCTGTCCGGTCTCGGGCTTCACCATCGCGGAAATCGAACCGCGCCTGTTCAGCTTCAATTCGCCGCATGGCGCCTGTCCCGCCTGCGACGGGTTGGGCGTGGAGAGTTTCTTCGACCCCGACCTGGCCGTCCCCGACGAACGTCTGGGACTCGCCGATGGGGCAATTGCGCCCTGGGCTGGATCGCAAAGCCCGTATTACGATCAAACATTGCAAAGCCTGGCCCGGTATCTCGGCATTACGACCAAAACCCCGTGGCGGGATCTTCCCGCGACGGCGCGGGCCGCGATCCTCGACGGGACCGCCGACGAACCGGTGGACTTCACTTATAAGGACGGCGTTCGGGCTTACACCGTGACAAAACCCTTCGAAGGGGTGCTGCGCAACCTGGAACGCCGCCTGCGCGAAACCGACAGTGCCTGGGTGCGGGAAGAAATGTCCCGCTACCAATCCGAAAAGCCCTGTTCCATTTGCGCGGGCGCCCGCCTGAAACCCGAGGCATTATCGGTCCGCGTCGGCGGCAAAAACATTGCGGAGTCGTCGGAACTTTCCATCCGTCACGCGCTGGATTGGTTTTCCGGCGTGCTGCCGACGCTGACGCCGCAGCGCGCGGAAATCGCGGGCCGTATCCTGCGCGAGATCGGCGACCGGCTGCGCTTTCTGGTCGATGTTGGGCTGGATTATCTGACGCTGGCGCGCGGGTCCGCCACCCTGTCCGGTGGGGAGTCGCAACGAATCCGTCTCGCCAGCCAGATCGGGTCGGGGTTGACGGGTGTGCTGTATGTGCTCGACGAACCCTCGATCGGTTTGCATCAGCGCGATAACGAACGCCTGCTGGTCACGCTGCGCCGCCTGCGCGATCTGGGCAACACTGTTCTGGTGGTGGAACATGACGAGGATGCAATCCGCGCCGCCGACCATCTGATCGATATCGGTCCGCTCGCCGGAATTAACGGCGGTCATGTCGTTGCCGAGGGCACGCCTGCCGAGGTCGCGGCGAACCCCAAATCCCTCACCGGCGATTATTTGTCGGGGCGCCGCCGTATCGAAGTACCTGTGCTGCGGCGGCCTATGCAAAAAGACCGCGTTGTAAAAGTGATCAATGCCCGCGCCAATAATTTGAAACGCATCGACGCGGCCTTTCCCTTGGGTATATTCACCTGCGTCACCGGGGTTTCCGGCGGCGGAAAATCGACGCTTGTGATCGATACGCTGTTTAAGGCGGCGGCCAGGCGGCTGATGGGCGCGGGCGAATCGCCGGCGGCGCACGACCGGATCGAGGGGTTGGACCAACTGGATAAAATCATCGATATCGATCAATCGCCGATCGGGCGCACACCCCGATCGAACCCCGCGACCTATACCGATCTGTTCGCCCCGATCCGGGACTGGTTCGCCGAACTGCCGGAAGCCCGCGCCCGCGGTTACAAGCCTGGCCGCTTTTCCTTCAATGTGAAGGGCGGCCGCTGTGAGGCCTGCCAGGGCGATGGCGTGCTGAAAATCGAGATGCATTTCCTGCCCGATGTCTACGTGACCTGCGACACCTGCAAGGGCCGGCGGTATAATCGCGAAACGCTGGAAATCAAATTCCGCGACAAATCGATCGCCGAAGTGCTGGCGATGACCGTCGATGAAGCCGTGCCGTATTTCAGTGCGCAAACCCGGATTTACGACCGGCTGAAAATCCTGCAACAGGTAGGCCTTGGCTATATCGCTCTGGGTCAGCAGGCCACGACCTTGTCCGGCGGCGAAGCGCAACGCATTAAGTTATCGAAGGAACTCGCGCGCCGCGCCACCGGGCGCACGTTGTATATTCTCGACGAGCCGACCACGGGTCTGCATTTCGAGGATGTGCGAAAGTTGATGGAAGTGCTGCACGCGCTGGTCGATCAGGGCAACACGGTAATCGTGATCGAACACAACCTGGAAGTCATCAAAACCGCCGACTGGATTCTGGACCTGGGCCCGGAAGGCGGCGACGGCGGCGGGCGCATCGTGGCAGAGGGCACGCCAGAAGATATCGCGGCGGCACCCGGCAGCCACACCGGCCGGTTTCTCGCGCCGTTGCTGGAACGAGTCGCGCCCGCGAAGAAACTCCGTAAGCGCGCCTGATCCGGTTCAGCCCGCCGCCAGATCCTCGTCCATGCCCGTGGGCAGACCGTCGATCGTCTTCATGTTCTTCGCCCGCCAATATGCTGCGATCCCCTCGGGACCTTTGCGTAAAGCCCAGTTTTTCAGGGTTGGACGGTCCGCCTTGAATTCGTAGACGGGCACTGAATAGCCGCAGGATGTCTGCACGGATTCGACATCCAGCACGATCATCTGGCGCGCGCCCTGGGGTTCGTCGCCGGCGAAGGCGCTAGCCAGCAACGCGGCATAGTCTTCGCTCCGCCGTGGTAGGACCCGTCCGCGTCCGTACAGGCGAAGAATGTTCGGCGCGCCCTCGAACGCGCAGAACATGATGGTCAGGCGGCCATCGCCGCGGACATGCGCGGCGGTTTCGTTGCCGCTGCCGGTCTGATCCAGATAAACGACGGTCTTTTCGTCCAGCACCCGCAGGCAGTCGGACCCCTTGGGCGACAGGTTGATCCGCGCGCCCTCCGACGTGCTGGCGGTGAAGAACATTTTTTGCCGTTCGATGAATTCACGAAGCGGCGGTTCGATTTTCTTAAAAAATTGCGACATGCGAGGCCCGTTCCCGCGCCCCCCCCGGGAGGGAGCGCGGGCCCAAAAATTACTTAAGGAAGCGATGGAAGAACGCCGCCGTCGACGCGGGCGCGGTCTTCGCCTTGGTTTCATTATCGACATACAATGTCTCGATGAACCCGCCGGCTTTGCGGTAATTCAGCGAAAAACGCAGCGGCTCGTTCCAGTCCACCGGCGAGGATGGATCGCGATAATCGTGAGTCTGGTCCGGCTGCCCCTGGATCCAAAGCGTCGGCGGCGTCAGCACTTTTTCGCCTTGTTCCAGAATGCCGATCGGATTGCCCTCGGCCATCGCGGCTTCGGATTTCCAGTACAGCTCGTGCCGTTCCGGGATATTGCCAATCCAGGCCGGTGGCGTGGCGCTATCGCGCAGCCGCCGCGCGTGCAAATAGCGAGAGATCGGGTTGATCACCGGCCATTGCATGACGATCGCCTGCACCGTCGCATCGACACCCGCCGGACCGGCGATCGCGGCGTAACGCGGATCGTTCGGCCGCATCGCGACCAACATCGCCAGATGCCCGCCACTGCTGGTACCCGACAGACCGATCTGGTCAGCGCGCCCATTCAGCTTTTTCGCGTTCGATTTCATCCAGCGGATTGCATAATTGATATCCGCCAGCGACGTCGGATACCCGTCGCCCGCATGCCGGAAATTGGCCGCCGCGACCACGAACCCGCTGGCCGCCAGCACCTGATCGCGTGCGTCGCAATCGGCGAGATCGCCACTGCTCCAGGCCCCGCCATGCAAATCGATAATCATCGGGAACGGCCCATCTCCACTGGGCTTGTAAAGTTTCATCATATACGGCGTATCGCCGTGGCGGATATATTCGACAGTCTCGGTCGTGAACGCGTATGGCATTGAGGCTCTCCCTTCCAAACGCCGCTCTGTGGCGGCACGGTGCGGTCCGATAAACGCCGATAGCGAGGAAACCATACGCCGCATGTCGCCCGCCGGACAATCCTTCAGCCGCAAGCGTCTGGGCGCGGTGCTTGGCATCAACCAGACCCTGTCCTGGGGCATGAGTTTTTATTTGCCCGCCGTCGTCGCCGTCCCCGCCGCGCGCGATCTGGGCGTCAGCACCTTCTCTCTGTTGGGCGCCTTTTCCCTGTCGTTGCTGCTCAGCGGCTTTTGCGCCCCCGCTGTGGGACGGTGGATCGATAAATATGGGGGGAAGGGGACGATCGGGCTGAGTATTGTCGTGCTGTCGGCGGGCCTCGCCATCCTCGCCGCCGCGCCGAATTTGGCGGTTTGGTATGGCGGCTGGATTGTCATCGGTGTGGGCATGGCGATGGGGCTGTACGACGCCGCCTTCGCCACCGCCGGCACGCTGCTGGGACAGGAGGCCGGGCCGACCATCACCGGCATCACCCTGTTCGCCGGGTTCGCCAGCACCGTGTTCTGGTCTCTGGGCTCCGCGCTGATCGATGTCACGGGCTGGCGGGGGCTGTTGATGCTCTACGTTGGCATTATGCTGAGCTTTAATCTGCCGATGGTGCTGGCCTTGGTGCCGCGCCTGGACAAGAACCTGAAAGAGGCAAAACAGAACGCCGGTCCGCGCACCCCGGTCAGCCGCCCGATTGTCGCCTGCCTCGCGGGGTATTTCGCGCTGCGCTGGTTCATCACCTCTGCCATCGCGGTGCATATTCTGGGACTTTTGAATGGGATCGGGCTGAACGCGGCCGAAGCGGTGGTGGTCGCCTCGCTGATCGGACCCGGTCAGGTCGCGGGCCGGGTCCTGGAGGCGGCGATCGGCCACAAATTCGGACTTCTGCTCCGCGCCCGCCTGGGGGCCCTGTTCTTTCCGATCGGCGCGGCGATCCTGCCGCTTGGCGGGCCCGCAGCCGCCACCGCCTTCGCGCTGCTTTATGGCATGAGCAACGGAATTCTGACGATCAACCGTGGTACGCTGCCTTTGGCGTTGTTCGGCCCCAATGGATACGCGACCGTGTTGGGCTGGCTCGCGGTGCCGGTACAACTGGCGCAGGCGGTCGCACCGGCCTTGGCGGCGCCCGTCGTGGCGGCCTTGCCCGCGCTGTGGGTGTTCGGGATCGCGGGCGCGCTTGGCCTGGTCGCCGCCCTGCTGCTGTTGCCGCTGCGTCTGCCGCCGCCGGGTCAGACCATCGCGAGGAAGGCCTGAACCGCCGCGATCGCCACCTCCGGCGCGTCTTCCTGGATGTAATGGCCCGCGTCCGCCACCTCGATCGCTGTGCCGTTGGGCCACAACCCCTTGAAATCCGCGAGCGCCAAGGCCGGTGGAATGGCGCGATCCAGCATGCCCTCGATCATGATTGCGGGCTTTGTTTTCAGCGCGGGCACACCCGCCACACCCGCCCGGACGAAGTCGCGGACCCGGCCCAAGGCGAGATCCAGCGGAAACGCGATCGCGCCCTTGCAGTCGGCCGGGGTCGCGAAAGCGGCGCCATAGGCTCGGATGAATGTGGAATCGACGCGATCCAACCGCTCCAGCCCAACGATTTGCATCACCGACAGGATGGTGGAGCCAAGATGCGACAGCACCGCCTCTGTGCGTCCGTTCGCCAAACCATCTCGTACCCATCGGAACCACGGCGTTTCGATCGGGTTGGGCAGGTCGCGCCGCCCAGTGGTGCCGTAGCCGCAAACCGTGTTCATGAGAACGAGGCTGTGTATCCGTTCGGGATGGCGGACCGCGAAGCCGATGCCGATCGGGCCGCCCCAGTCCTGCATGACCAGCGTGATATTGCGCAGGTCCAACGATTCAATCAGCGCCGTCAGATTGGCGACATGCGTGGACAGGGTATAAACGCGATCCTGCGGGGTCTCGCTTTTCCCGAAGCCCATGTGGTCCGGCACGACGACCCGGTGCGTGGTTGCCAGCGGTGGGATGAAGCGGCGGTAAATGTAACCCCAGGTTGGCTGTCCATGCAGTAGGACAATCGGACGTCCCGACCCCTCGTCCACATAATGTTGCCGAAACCCGGCCGCAGAGGAAAATTTCGCCTGATACGGCCAGGTTCCGTCGAATGTCTCATCGGCCTGAATCATCGTTTCCTCGCTTTGGGTGTTCGGGTCCAGCGTAAAGGCGCGTGGCGGATTTTTCGCTCGCTTTTTTCGCCGGTCCCGCGAATAGTTCGAAGGCACTCAGTGGTCGCGCCGCGCGGGAGACGCGCTTTCGGCTTCGCCCATCGGATTTGCTGCCGCTGGTGGCCCGATCTGAACGAAAGCGACGGTCCATCGCGGCCGCAAAGGGAGTGTACGACATGATAACAACGCGTCATCCGACGCGCCGGCGGGCGTTGAAACTCGCCGCCACAGCCGCCGCCTTGCCACTGGTCCATATCCGCACGGCGGGCGCGGCCGGGAAATTGAACATCGGCGTTTGGGATCACTGGGTTCCCGGCGCCAATGACGTGATGCAAAAACAGGTCGCCGCCTGGGCCGATAAAAACAAGGTCGATGTCACGATCGATTTCATCACCTCCAGCGGCAACAAAATTCTCATCACGGCCGCCGCCGAACATCAGGCACGAAACGGCCATGATTTCATCCAGATGTATAACTGGGATGTCGGCAATTTCGCGGACCGGCTGGAACCGGTCGACGATATCGTCAAGGAGCTCGCGTCGAAATACGGCGCTTACAGCAACATCAGCGAATATCTGGGCAAGATCGGGGCAAACTGGGCCGCGGTCCCCAGCAGCACAGGCACGCTTAATCTGACGACCGCCGGGCGCATCAGCCTGCTGAAAAAACATGCGGGTATCGACGTACAGAACATGTTTCCGGCAGAAAAAGCCGATCCGAAATCGTCGGAAGGCTGGAATTACGACACGTTCCTGATGGCGGCCGAGGCTTGCCAAAAAGCCGGATTCGCCTTCGGCCTGGGTCTGGGCACCACGGGTGACTCGACGAACAACACCGGCATCATTTATTCGGCCTTCGGGGCGGAGCTGGTCAACGCCAAGGGCGACATCACCGTCGATTCGCCGAATGTCCGCGCGATGCTGGAGTATTGCCAGAAGCTGGTGAAATTCCTGCCGCCCGATACTGTCAGCTATGACGACGCATCCAATAACCGCGCGTTGATCTCGGGCAAAAGTGCCCTGATCATGAACCCGCCTTCGGCCTGGGCAGTGGCCAAGCGCGATGCGCCGGATATCGCGGCGGATACCTGGCATTTTCCATGCCCGATTGGACCGAAGGGGCGCTTCATCCCATATAATTATTCCTATTATGGCACATGGGCCTTTGGAAAAAACAAGACCGCTGCGAAAGAACTCAGCCATTATCTGCAATTGCGCGAACAGGTGGAACAGCGCTGCGTCGCGTCGGAAGGTTACGACATCCCGCCGCTGACCAGCATGTCCGACTTCAAAATCTGGGAGGATGTCGGTCCGCCCAAGGGGACCGTTTATAATTATCCGATCCGGCCCTGGCATAACGCTGTGCCGAATATCACTGCTTACCCCGCGCCGCGCGATATCGCGGTGCAAATGTACAACCGCGGCACCCATCCGACATTGCTGGCGAGACTCCACAGCGGACAAACCATCGATCAGGCGATCGCCTGGGCGAAAAACGAACTGGAGGGCTTTGTCCGCTAAGCCGGATGAATAGCCGGCGGCGGAACCAACCGCCGCCGCCGGACACCGCGATCGAGAACAGGGAACCGCGGCATCGCGCAGGCGGTTGCGAGCGTATAACAGAAACGTGAGGAATTCGTGCGATGACGAAGCAAAATGTGACACGGCGCGGTGTGGTTGGCGGCCTGGGGGCGGCGGCGGCAGTGCTGCGGCCGAAATCGAGCAAGGCCGCGGGCACGCTGACAGCATGGTGGAGCCAGGGATTTTACCAACAGGAAGACCAGGCAATGAAAGACCTGGTCGCGATTTTCGAGAAAGAGAGTGGCATCAAAGTCGATTTGCAACTGATCAACACGCCCGACCTGAACACGAAGTTGATCGCAGCGATGCAGGTCGGCGATGTGCCGGATGTCGTGAAATCCGTGACCAGCGACCGCTTCTTTCAACCGCGGATGGTCTGGGACAATCAGTTGCTCGACGTTTCGGATATTGTTGCGACACAGGAAAAAGAATTTCTGCCGGCCGCGCTGGAGGCCTCTCGCTATTATAATAAAGCCACGAAACAGCGCGGCTATTACGGTGTGCCGATCAAATGCTCGACGTTGATGGAGGAAATCTGGCGCCCGTTGATCGAGGATGCCGGCATGTCCGCCGATGCGATTCCGAAGACACAGGACGCGTTTTACGAGTATTTTCAGGTCGTGCAGGACAAGCTGCGCTCTAAGGGGAAACGTATTTTCGGCCTTGGCTTCTCCATGGCCACCAAGGAAGCGGACAGCAACACCTTGTTTCATTCGTTCCTGAACGCGTATGGCGGCGCGGGCATTGTTACGCCGGATGGCGCGCTGCATGTGGAGGACGATAAAATCCGCAAGGCTGCCACCACCGCGCTGGAACGGCTGACCACGCCGTATAAGAAAGGCTACGTGCCGCCGGGCGCGATCAACTGGGGCGATGTCGATAACAATAATGCCTTCTACGCGAAGCAGATTGTCATGACCCCGAACGCGACGATTTCGATCGCTGTCGCGCAGATGGAAAAAAAGGACCAGTATTTTCGCGATATTATTACCACCGGGATTCCTGCGGGTAATGACGGCAAGCCAGTGGCGAGTTTGTTGACGGTCGTGTCCGCGTTTATCCCGAAAGCGGCGAAGAATATCGACAACGCCAAAGCCTTTCTGAAGTGGTTTATCCAACCGTCCCGGGTGAACGGATATCTGAAGGAAGCGCGGGGCCGGTACCTGCCGGTCATGCCCTCCGTCCTGACAACCGATCCCTACTGGCTCGATCCTGCCGATCCGCACCGCCCAGTGGCGGCGAAGTTCGGATTGCAACTGCCGACGACGGCGTGGTGGTGGACCTATACGCCGGCGTATCAGCAGGTGCTCGCGGAACAAATCTGGCCGGCGGCGGAAGCCAATATCACGCAGAAAAATATGACGCCCGACCAGGCGGCGGACCTCGCGATCAAACGCATCAAGGACATTTTCGCGCTATTCCCGCTGGGTTGAAACTGGCAATGAAAACAGGAGATTTTCCGATGACAGAATTGTTCCGCCGGGCTGTCCTGACCGGTCTGGGGTTTACGCCTGTGCTGTCCGGCGCGCGGCGCGCGCGTGCTGCCGGAAGTCTCGTTATTTGGTGGGGCCAGGGCTTTTATCAGCAGGAAGATCAGGCCTTGAAGGATCTGGTCGCCGCCTTTGCCAAGGAAACGGGGATCGCCGCCGATCTACAATTGATCAACGGTCCCGATCTGATCACCAAATTCATCGCTGGGCTTCAGGTCGGCGATGTGCCGGACGTGGTGCAGACCAACACCGGCTGGACCTTCTTGCAGCCGCAGGCAGCGTGGAACGATCAATTGACCGATTTGTCGGACGTGATCGCGCCGCGCGAAAAAGAGTTTCTGCCGGCGGCGCTGGACGCCTGCCGATATTATAACAAAACTTTGAAGAAGCGCTCCTTTTACGCCGTACCGATCAAGGGGGCGACGTTAATGGAACAGATCTGGCGGCCGATGCTGCACGAAGCCGGGTTCGGCGATGGCGACCTTCCGAAGACGCACGACGCGTTCTACGATTTCTTTCAGGTCGTGCAGGACAAGCTGCGGACCAAGGGCAAACGGTTATTCGGCCTTGGATATTCCATGGCGACCCGGGACGGCGACAGCAACACGTTGTTTAATTCGTTCTTGATCGCGTATGGCGGCGCCGGCATTGTGACCACCGACGGCGCGCTGCATGTCGATGGGCCCGTTCGCGCCGCCGCCATCAAGGCGCTGGAACGGCTGACCACGCCGTATAAGAAAGGCTACGTGCCGCCGGGCGCGATCAACTGGGGCGACGCCGATAACAACAGCGCCTTTCTCGGCAAGCAGATTGTCATGACTCCTAACGCGTCGATTTCCATCCCGGTCGCGCAGATGGAAAAAGCCGACCAGTATTATAAGGAAATCATTACGACCGGAATCCCGGCGGGCAACGATGGAAAGTCGCTGCCGAACGTCCTGCAGACGGTCGGGGCCTTCGTCCCGAAAGCGGCGAAAAACATCGACAATGCCAAGATTTTCCTGCGCTGGTTCACCGATCCCGCCCGCCTGAACGGTTACCAGAAGGAAATCCGCGGACGCTTCCTGCCGGTCTATCCCGCTGTGTTGAAGACCGATCCTTTTTGGCTCGATCCGTCCGACCCGCACCGTCCGGTCGCAGCGAAATACGGCCTGATCGAGCCCACGATCGCGCCCTGGCAGACCTATACCCCCGCCTATGCGCAGGTGGTGTCAGAGCAGGTGTGGCCGGCCGCGGAAGCCAATATCACGCAGAAAGGAATGACCCCGGAACAGGCCGCCGACATGGCAATCGATCGGATCAAAGGAATTTTCGCGCGGTTCCCGATGGACTGACCGGCTGTGACGTCAGGCGAAAACAGCGAATGTAAGACCAACCGTTACGACAGGAATAACGGACACGAATCGAAATAATAAATTGACACAGGAGGACGCCGTGGACACGATCGAACGACGGACGATGCGAAAAGTCTATCTCAGGCTTTTGCCTTTTTGCTTTTGTCTCTATCTGATCTGTTACCTCGACCGCGCGAATATCGGGTTTGCGGCGTTGACGATGAACCGCGACCTGGGTCTCAGTACTTACATTTACGGGCTCGGGGCGGGCGCGTTCTTCTGGGGATATTTCCTGCTGGAAGTGCCATCCAATCTGATTCTGGAACGAGTTGGTGCGCGAAAATGGATCGCGCGGATCATGGTCAGTTGGGGCATCGTGTCGGGGTGCTTCGCCTTTGTCGATGGTCCCGTCATGTTCTTTTCGTTGCGGTTCTTGCTCGGGCTGGCGGAAGCCGGGTTCTTCCCGGGCATGATCCTGTATTTCACCTATTGGTTCCCGCCGTATCATCGGGCCCGGGTGATCGCGGGCTTCATGGCAGCGATCCCCGTCGCCATCGGGCTTGGCGCGCCGGCATCGACGGCGTTGTTGGGAATGGACGGAATCGGAGGACTCGCGGGCTGGAAATGGCTGTTCATCTGCGAAGCCGTGCCCGCGGTCGTGCTGGGTTTGTGCGTTTGGTTCTTCCTGACCGACCGCCCGGAAAGCGCCGCATGGTTGAAGCCGGACGAAAAAGCCTGGCTGACCGCCGTAATGGCCGAAGAACAATTGCGCGTGAAGCGCGAAAAGCACGTCTCCGTCTGGAAAAGCCTGATCGACATCCGGGTTCTCGCACTTGGCGGCATTCATTTCGCGCAGGCGGGGGTGAGCGTGGGGATGGCGGTGTTCGTGACGCTGATCGTGAAACAGCTTGGCGGCTCTAACATGCACACGGGATGGTTGACGGCGGTGCCCTTCATCTTCGGCACGCTGGGTATTTTGATCTGGGGCGGCATTTCCGATCGGATGAACGAGCGGAAATGGAACCTGACGGCGTCGTTGACCTGTATGGCGATCGGGATGGCGATCGCGGCATATTTCAACGGGACATATATGGCCATCGCGGGATTATCGATCGCGATGATCGGTCTTTACGCGTCGAACGCGCATTTGTTTCCGATCCCGTCGATGTTCCTTACCGGAGCCGCCGCCGCCAGCGGCATCGCCTGGGTTAACTCGCTTGGTATTCTCGCGGGTGGCGTGACCTCGCCGGTGATCGGTTACATCAGGGATGCGACCGGAAGTTACGAGGGGGGATTGTATTTTCTCGCCGCGTTATCGGTTGCGGGCGCGCTGATCACGATCGTGGGCGTGCGGGAGACGGACGCGAAGCTGGCGCCGGGTCTTGTCCGCGTGGAGTAATGAACGTGCCGCACGGGGCGTGCGCGGATGCACGCCCCGTGTCAGCGGTTGCCCACAGGTGACAGCCGGACGATCAGATCGACGGCGTCGGTTTTCTTGCAAGACGGGTCGCCGGCGCAGGACATGGCCTGAACACGGCCGGGCTTTTTGGCATAAGTCACCATTTTACCAATCCACCGGCTGGCGTCCTGCGACCCGCCTGGGCAAAGCTCGAACGCCGCTTCCAACGATTGTTCGGATTTGCCGGCGCGTACGACGGCGTAACAGGCGCGGTCGCCGTTCTGGAGATCGAGCAATTCAACCGGCGCCGAATCGGCGGCGATCGCGGCGGTTGCGGTCAGCGACAACGCCAGCACGGCGAGAACGGCGCGCGGATCGAAGCGAAAAATCGGCATGGGATCGGGTCACTCCTTTGAAGACCGAATGGTCGTTTGTGTTCAATGCCGCCTGTTGGGAATGGCCGGTGCCGCGTCCGATGGCCCGGTCAAGCCGTGCCATGACGATTGGGGCGGGCCGTGACGATTGGGGTGCGGACGGCGACGATTGGGTCGGGCCGTGACGATTGGGGTGCGGACGGCGACGATTGGGGCGGGCCATGACGATTGGGGCGCGGTCGGCGGCCGTCAGGTCGGTGCCGCGATCGCGGACCATCGGCAGACGGGCGGCCGCGATCACTTCATCCCCTCTGGCCGCATCTTCGGCGGCAGGGTCGTCAGGCTTTCCGTCGTATCGAAATCGCGCAGCACCGCGTCGTCGGCCATCTCCACTTCCGCGACCGCTTCGGCGTGCTTGCCAACCAGAAACCGCGCGCCGGAATCCCCGGAAATCGCGAGGATCTCGGCGAAATAGCTCCGGTCCCAGATCATCGGGTTGCCCTGCTTGCCGCGAAATGTCGGCAGCACGATTTTGCGGCCCTCGTCGGGATCGTAGAGCGCCAGAAGACGATCGATCATCCGTCCGGTGACCAGCGGCATGTCGCCAAGGCAGACAATCGCTCCGGCACATTCCGGCGGTACGGCGGCGATGCCGGCTTTCAAACTTTCCGCCAGGCCCTTGGCATAATCGGCGGCGTGGATATAGCGTACCGGGCGGCCGCCAAGGGCATGCTCGATCTGTTCGTGCTGGTGGCCGGTCACGATCAGGATCGGGCGGGCGTTCGACGACAGGACGTTGTCCACCACGCGCGCGATCATCGTCTTGCCCGCCTTGTCGGCGACCAGCAGTTTGTTGTGCGGCGCCATACGGCGGGACCGGCCTGCGGCCATGACAATGGCGGCGATCGTCGGTGCGCTTTTCGGCGCCGCGCCAACCCTGGGCGTCGCCGGCGCTTTTTCTCTGGGCAGCGGCCGGTTGTCGAATTCCTTCAAGAGTCCCCCCACGCCCATCCGCATGATGTCCTTGCCGGTCACTTTCAGACCGGCGAACAAACGCGTCAGAATCCAGTCGATCCCATTCAGCTTCGGGCTCCGCGCGCAGCCCGGCAGCACCAAAGCGGGCTTGTCCTTGATCCGCCCGACGCAGATCAGATTGCCGGGATCGACCGGCATGCCGAAATGCACGATGTCGCCGCCCGCCTTCACGATCCCCGCCGGCCCGACATCGCGCCGGTCCAGCACGGCCGAGGCCCCGATCACCAGCAGCATGTCCGCGCCGGCCGCCATCAGCCGCTCCAGCGCCCGCGCGACCGAATCCTCGTCGTGCGCGCACCGCACCGGCGGCAGCAGCGAACCGGTCAGCGCGTTAATCCGCTGTTCCATGACCGCGATCGTCTTATCGGTGGTGCTGTCTTTGAGGCCCGGCAACTCCGTCGCAACGAGACCGACCTTCAGATGCTGAAACGGATGCAGCGTCAGCGGCGACCCGTTTTGCCGCGCCAGCGTTTCCGCGACGGTCAGGACCGTGCCGGGGACCGAGAACGGGATGATCTTAATGGTCGCCACCAGATCTTTCGGCGCGACCACGGTGTAATCGGGCAGAGTGCCAAGCGTGAGGGCCTCGTCGATCGAGTTGAGTTGATCGATTTTGTTGGTTTGCACGCGCAAAAGCCCAGGAACCTCGGCGATGAGGTTGACGCGCCCGGTGGCGGCGCGGGAGCGCGCGATCAGCGGCGAGACCAACGGCGTGGCCAGCCGGTCGGCGGCGATGTCTTCGGGCACGTCGCCAGGTTCCAGCATGGCGCAGATCACGTCGGTCCGTCCGGCCGCGCGCAGGGCGCCGATCGCGGCCTCGTCCAGCCGCGCGCCCTTGCGGATCATGGTGTCGCCGACGCGCTGGCTGTGCGCCATGATGCCGCCGCGCGCGTCGTCCAGCGGCATGGGGCCGAATTTCATGGCGTGGGCGACTTCGGTCCGGATTTTGGCGGGAGTGGCGCGCCCCGCCGTACCGCGATGATTTCGGCGATGATGGAGGCGCCGATTTCCGATGCTGTCACCGCTTCGATGTTCAGCCCGACGGGGCCGCGGATGCGGGCCATCGACTCCTCGGTGTGGCCAAGCTCCGCGAGGCGTTGCAACCGCGCGGCGTGCGTGCGGCGCGAACCCAGGGCGCCGATGTAGAAGGCGCCGGATTTAAGGGCGCGGTCGAGGGCGGGGTCGTCCAGCTTGGGGTCATGCGTCAGGGTGACGACGGCGGTGCGGCTGTCGGGTTTGAAGGCGTCCATCGCCTCGTCCGGCCACGCGGTGGAAATCGTCACGTTGGGAAAGCGTTCGCCGGACGCGAAGGAGCGGCGCGGATCGATGACGGTGGTCGCATAGCCGCAGGCGGTGGAAAATTGCACCAGCGCCTGCGCGATATGCACGGCGCCGACGATGACCAGACGCAAGGGCGGATTGTAGGCGTGCATGAACCAATCGACGCCGTCGATTTTATGGGTGCCGCTGACGTCGGACTGAAGCACGTTCCGGGCGGCTTCGTTCACCGCCTCGGGCGCGGACGGGTCGGGCAGCAGGCACTGTTCGCCGCCCGGCAGTTGGGTCGCCAGCACGATCGGTTGCTTGGCCGCGCGGGCGGTTTCCAGCGCGGCGAGGATCTCCGGTGTCACGACAGCTTCTCCACAAACACTTTGACCTTGCCGCCGCAGGCGAGGCCGACTTCCCAGGCGCGTTCGTGCGTGACGCCGAAATCCAGCAGTTGCGGGGTGCCGGTTTCCAGCGTTTTCATCGCGGCTTCGGCCACTGCGCCCTCGATGCAGCCGCCGGAGACGGAGCCCGCCATGCGGCCGGATTTCGTCACCGCCATCTGGCTGCCCGCGGGCCGCGGGGAACTGCCCCAGGTTTCCGTCACCGTTGCGATCGCCACGAGCTCTCCGGCGGCGCGCCAGCCGGCGGCGGTGCTCAGCACGTCTTCGACATGGTCACTCATGATGCGGTCCTCTCTGGCGGCCTTCTGGGGGAGTACTGTGCGGGTATCGGGGCTTCGGTCAAGCAGGGGCTTCGTTCAAGGAGAGGCAATCGCCTGAATGAATGCCGTTGCTTTCCCTCGGCATGGTTCGGTTCGACCGGGCTATCGGAAACGGCACAGCCTGAGCGAATCATACCAGGGGCCTGAAAGATTGACCCATGGCACGCACGCTCCGCGTCATGGCCCGACTCGATCGGGCCACCGGGTGCGGCACGCAGTTCGACAAACGGCACGGCAGGTCGCGCGGCGCGCTTATTCGCACAGGCCGTGCCGCTCCCGGTGGCCCGATCGAGCCGG